>NZ_FRAX01000025.1 GCF_900142465.1 Fibrobacter sp. UWH6 | reverse complement strand
GCATGTATAAGACACGCCACCAGCGTTCGTTCTGAGCCAGGATCAAACTCTTCATTAATTTTTTAAAGTCTTGGTCCCGTAATCACGTTCGTATTCGACTAATTCCAAGAAATTTCTTGGGCCGTCACTAAGCACATCTCCGATTCCTTCAATCTTCTCGAGAGCCTCTCGGGTTCTCGCTTCCGTCCGTTTCAGCGTTTCGGCTGTCTCGTTCGGAGGTGAGGCCAATTATAGAATTTTCTGGATGAATGTCAAGGGCGTTTCTGCAAAAAAATTCACTTTTTTTGCGATTTTTCAAAGATAACTGTTTTTAATCCACAAAAACTACAGTTTATTAACATTCTATCCACATTTATTTTCTCCAGGTTAGCGCTTGAATGCCCGACTATCCCCATTTTTTCATTTCATTATTCCACCCCATCTTCTAAAAAACTCGAAAATTCTAAATTTGGCACCAAAATTAGGAGGATTCATGCAGCTTAAGCACCACGCTTTGGCAACAACAGCCGCATTTTTCATGTTGAACCTGGCTAGTTGCAGCGATTCAGAGAGCAACGCAGACTTCGCAATCGAGGCTCCATCCAAATCGCCCATTGAAACTTGCAACGAAGAATACAACGTTGACGAAAGTGCCTACTGGGAAGAGGGTCTATCGGATAACACCTATCTAAAGACTTTTGTTTGCGATCGCACAAGCTATTTCCTGGATTACTACGGCGCCACCTGTACAAAGGTCAAATACAACGAACAGAAAAACCGGTTCGACATAACCATCCAGGATAGTCACGGGACCTACGAAATCTACTCCGTCCATTCTTCCAGCGACGCCTACGCTTGCACCTTCAAGCTGGGAACCGACGCGGCCTACATCGCAGTCATTAGCGACATGGGCATTTGGAACATCCCCAATTGTCTCTGCAAGAAAGAGGCTGGAACAATCAGCTACATCAAAAGCGACGCCCTCACCTCCACCGAACCGGAACACTCCACCCAAATTGAATACGAGCAGTCAAGCAGCAGCATAGAATGCAGTTCCAGCTCTTCTATGAATTTGTCCGTAAATTCATCCAATACAGTTTACTACAACGCCGTATCCAGCAGCTCGGAATTCATTAGTTCAAGTTCCTCATCACTCTATTCATTGGAATACTTTGAAGATTTCGAAGGCGATTATACTTGGGAAAGCGGAACACTTGAGAACGGCTATACAGGAAAGGCTTTGACGCTCGTGAACAAGAACGTCCAGCTGCCCATCGCCATGGAAGACACCCTCCCCCAGGGAACCATCGAATTCTATTTCAAACCCGGCGAAAACTTTGACTACAAAAGAAGCGCTCTGGTGGGAAACAACGAAGGACGATTAACTTTTGTTGTCAGCGAAAGCAAGCTTTTCTTCTTCAAGAATGGAAGCGATCGATACGACTATGTTTCCGCCCCAGTTGTATTTAAGGACGGCTGGAATAAAATCGCCGGCCAGTGGGACGGATCAAAAACAGCCATATTCCTGAACGGCAAACAACTGGCCTACATCATGGACCCTTACGGTTACAGTCCATCATTCCGAGCACGCAACGACCTCTACATCGGCTACAAGAACACATGCTGCATGACGGGTATAAGCGGCGTATCCAATTTCATGGTAAAAGGTTCCTTCGACAACATAAGAGTAACTTCCCAGTTACTTTACGATTTCGAATAAACAAAGCAAACAAAAAGGGAAACTCACCAAGGTGAAATCCCCACACAAAAAAGCCGACGAAATTAATCGCCGGCTTTTTTTGATTTTCATTGAGTCACGTGATTCCCGCAGGAATCGCAAACTTAGAATTCGATAATCTTGTCGTTCTGCAACATCTGTTCGAAGGATTGTCTTTCTCGGACAACCTTCATTTCGCCGTTGGTGTACATCACTTCGGCAGCGTAACGACGGCTGTTGTAGTTGCTGGACATTGCAGCACCGTAAGCGCCAGCATCGTGGAGAACCAGGAGGTCGCCCACCTTAGCCTTGGGGAGCTTGCGGGTCACGACGAAGCCTCCTTCTTCCTGAGTGAACACGTCACCGGATTCGCAGAGGGGACCGCCAACCACAGCGTCAACAGTTTCGTTCAGTTCGCGGCCATCGCGGGCGATGACAGAAATCTGATGGTAGGAACCGTAGAAGCTGGGGCGAACCAGGTCGGTAAAGCCAGCGTCAACGATGTAGAACAGATTGTCGCCCTGCTTCTTGACAGCGCGGATTTCAGCCATGAGGTAACCGCTTTCTGCAACCAGGTAGCGACCCGGTTCCACTTCCAGATGAACGTCGTGACCGATGCTCTGCTGGATCTTCTTGCGGGCCTTGTCCCAAATGCCATAGTAGGCAGCCATGTCGATATGCGGGCCCTTGTTCTCTTCGTGGTATTCGATGGGAAGACCACCGCCTGCGCTGATGGTGCGGAGGTGAGAACCGAGACGGCGGCTTGCGTCGCACATAGCTTCAGCAACAGAAGCCAGATGTTCAAAGTCAGAACCGGAACCGATATGCATATGCAGGCCAGTGATCCACATGCCGTTTGCCTGGGCAAGCTTTACGCAGTCCTTGATCTGTTCGTGCCAGATACCGTGCTTGGAAAGATCGCCACCAGTGTTGGTCTTGCGGGAATGACCATGACCGAAACCCGGGTTCACGCGGATGGTCAGCTCGGACTTCACACCGGCATCAGCCAGCTGCTGGATCATGTCCGGGGAACCCACGTTCACGGCGATGTTGTGTTCCTTCACCAGTTCCAGGGCGTCCTTGTCGAAGATGTCGGCGGTGTAAACGATTTCGGGAACCTTACCCTTTTCGCAGCCGCCCTTGTAGCCGGCCTTGAGAGCGCGGACAATTTCGCCGGCGCTGACAGCGTCCACCACGCAACCCTGCTTGCGGACCAGGGAGATCACGCTGAGGTTGGGGCAAGCCTTCTGGGCAAAACGCACGTTATCAAAAACCTTCACTTCCTTGCAACGCTGTTCGATTGTTGCGCGGTCGTAAATCCAAAGCGGGGTGCCGAACTGAGCGGCAGCCTTCACAAACTGTTCTTCGGGGATATTAGTGTTCTTCATGTTTTCCCTTTTCTGGCGCGGCGCGCCTCATTAAATTACAGCGCGAAATTTAGAATATTTTTTTGGCTGTTGCTGGCTCGCGCCAGCCGGGCCCTTGCGCTATAAACGCCTCCGGCGTTTTTCGTTCAACCGGGTTCTGGGAACGCCTTACAAAAAACGTAAACCCGTTCGAATGGCTACGCCACTGCGGTCCCTAACAGAAACACTGCAAATAAAAACTAGTCCTTCACGCAGCGAACTGATAGACCATTTCTCTTGTCACTACTGTTTATGCTGGCGTTATCAGAGTTGTACCCCAAACGCAGATAATACCCGTTGCCGCTAGATTCCTCCGTAGAAGACCAAAAGCGAGTTCGTTTGCCCTCATCGTCAAAAAGACCATCATCAATGCCGTCGTAATCACCAGCAGGCAGCGCGCCAAAACCGAAGTCGTCCGTACCGTTGCCATTCTCTGCCCAACCCGATTTGGACTTCAGCACCACACCAGCCTTTTCAATATCTTCGGCAGTCTGGCCTGCCAATGTTCTCAAACCTTCAAATTCATCCTTGTTAGGCAAATGCCAGCCACCGGGACAAGCATTCATGGCGTCATTCCAAGTATACAGGCGTCCATACTTTTCGCAGTTTTCAGACTTGTCGTCATAGCACTTGCTGGCCGCAGTCTTGTAATTCATATTTTCCGCCATCCAGACCATCTTTCCAATCTTTACGGTCTTATACTTCTGACCATCTCTGGAATCAATCATGGAACTGGTTTCTACGTTACCATTGGAAGTGCCAGGATCGTCTCCTGCCGAGGAACCCGAATCGCTGCCGCAGGCATTCAATGCAAAAGCCATGGCAGAAACCAAAACAGCGACACCCATTCTTGCAAAAATATTCTTCATAAAAACTCCTTTTTTGCAGTCACTATTCTACAATTTTTTTTTCAAAGATGGCAACAAAAGTGTCAAGCGACCTACTTAAAGTTCGCAGTTATCTTCAAGCCGTCTTCAGGATCAATGGTGCGAGTTGCGTCCTTGACGCCATCACTCCAGCCTATGAATATTCCGCCATCCTTCGGCACAGCAGTAAGCGTCACGGGCGTACCCTTGAAGAACTTGATCTTCAGTGAGGATTTATCCAACGGCAAGTAATGAACCTGCACATTGCCATTGCCAGAACTTGCAAGAGTCACGTCCACCATTTCGCCCAAGGCAAAATGTTCCTTCATTTCCTTGCGGACCACATCCTGGCGGGTGGTGGCGAAGGTCTTGATTCTGCCTTCATGTTCCGTCATAGTAGCCACGTTCTTGCTCCAGCGTTTTTGATCGCGGGACACTTCGGCGGTGATGGCTCCATTCAATTTTTCCATGCGGGCCACCACACGTTCTGCGCTAAAGTTCATGCAAAGAATGGCGGCTATCTGGTTGATGAACGCGGCCTTGAAATTTTCATTCTTCAGCAACATGCGCAAGTGCTGAGTGAATTCAGGATTGTTGGGCCAGCCAGAATTTGCGGCAGTCACGAATTCAAAAATATTGCCCTTCAAGTTTTCCTGTTTATCAGTCTGGGAGTTGTCAAAGGCCATATCCGTATCGTACATGAACCACTTCCAGGGAGTCTTGGGGCTACTCCCACGCCAAACCTTGCGATTGTTGCCGGGCCAGTCGCGATTGTTTGCAAATATTTCTGCAGCATAGTAGTTGATGAAATTGTTCAAATCCATCTGCTCATTCACAGTGGCCACATCTTCATCAGTCATGGTCTTAGTAAGCAAGAAGTTGGTCAACGCAATGAAATCCACCGGGGAGCCTGTGATAGATTCAGCGGAACTATTCAAGATGTCCACCTGGTCCCCGTCCAGATTGTACTTGGCCAGGTAATAATTCTTGTTGGAGGATTCGCGAATGTTATGAATGCCGTAGTATTCCCCGTTATAGAAAACAATGGAGGCGCGGCCATGCTGATAATCAATGCCCAGGCCTTCCGTAATGGAGGAAGCCAACATATCGCGGATGTAATCAAAGTGATAGTTGTTTCCGTTGTTGCGCAGTTTGAAGCTCTTGAATTTTTTCAAGTCGGGAAATTCCGGGAACAGCACATAATCCAGTTTATTCTTTCCGTACTTTTCGCGGAAGGTAATTTCCACAGATTTCTTCGCCCAAGTTCGGGTGGCGTTACCGCTAATGGCAAGACCTGCGTTCTCGCTGAAGCCGCTCACCTTTTGACCGGCTTCCAGCAATTCAATGTTCACAGGAATTTCCTTGTCGCCCCAGAAATTTTCATTCATGAACAAGCCGGAATCGGCATGGAACATCTGCAGCGGATCGCCAGTAATAAATACGGAAGCGACCGTAGGCTGGTCTTCAAAAACATAAGTGCGGTTAATGACGTTACCAGGAACAGCACCGTTTTCAAAAGTAGCACAGCGCAAAACCGTGGTGGTATCAATCTTCAAACTAGTAACCATCAGCGGGCTCGTTGCTGTGGGAACAGTACCGCCCTTTTCGCAGCGGATTTCATCATCAGTTCCAAAGGCAATAGAGAATGGCGCAGAATAAAAACCGGAGTTAGGGAATTCTGTTTTCACAGTTTGGGGAGCATTTTCCACAGCGCCTACAGTTTCACCATAAGGCGTTGCATTTGCGAAGCCCCACTTCGCGGAGGTACTGGTAACTGCGCCGGCGACCACACCATTAACTGCCGCAATTTCTCGGGACCAAGTTTTTCCGATAACAGCCGCCGGATACATCACGGAATCCACAAGCTGTTTTTCGCCATTGAACAAATAGAGAGAACCACCATCCTTCTTGGACTTGAAATTGGCGTGAGGTTCGTATCCGCGGCCATAGGCGATATAACTGAAAACCTTAATATCTGTAGCAAGAGAATCGTGATAATCCTTGTCCAGGCGAAGGCCAGTAATTTCAGCCAGGTTAGGATAGTCGGAATGGAGAGGCGGCCTAATGGAATAAACCGTGTTGGAATCTCCCGTTCCCACCAGCATCTTGTTCCAGCTTTTAATTTCGCGGAAACCCTTCTGCAAAATCTTGAAGTAGACTTCGTGATCCTTGGGGATATAAGCTTTCAGCTGAAACTGATTTGCCTTGGAAAGATCCACAGGAACCTTACCCTCGTTCGTCGAGCCGATGGTCAATGACAAAACGTAATAACCCAGGGACGACTTCACGGGAATCATCTGGGCGCCGGCCCTATTCACTCCGTTTTCCACAAAGCAAAAATCGGACGCACCATCCAAAGGTTTTATTTCGCTGGCACCACGACCAGGATAATTTACCGCATCCGTTTCCCCTTCACAATAGGAACTCAAAAGATTGACAGTATCATGGGGCGCCACATAGTCCGGCAAGTTTCTCCCAGACAGGTAAACAATCATGTGGGACTTTGGCTGAACTACCACATTGCCAAACTGGAACTTGGTCTGTTCCGCCTTGGAGTTGGTCAGATAATAACCCTTCAGGTTTACCGCCGTATCTGCTGGATTATAAACTTCCACCCAACCGGCGTCACCACCTTCTTCATCCTTGTAAGACAAATTCACAAGGTCCACTTCGGTAAAGATGACCGGAGGATTTTTCAGCGCAACAACCGTGTCTGCCGTAGGGTCCGTCGCGGAACCTGCCGACAAGTCCTCTGCGGAACTTGTCAAGGAATTTGAAGATGTTCCCGCCAACGAATCAACCGACGAATCTGAAGAACCGGAAACTAAACCGTTAGAATTTTCCTCACCTGACGAAAACAAATAATCTTCAGAACCCGATGACAATTCATCCATCGGAGCCGTGGAACTTTTATCGTCAGAGCCGCAAGCCCCAAGATTCAGAGCCAACGCGCCCAAAAATCCCGCAAAAAAGAACTTCATTCCCTTCACAATATTCTCCACCCACACTTGTTTAAAATTTCTCCATAGAGAATCTAATTCTTTACCGCAAAGAAAATTCTACCCAACAAAGAAACTTTCCCAATAATCCAGGCATTCTAACCTAAAAATGAAAAGGCCCCTCCTTAGAGGAACCTTCTCAAACGCAATTTGTAAAATCAGCAAATTAAACGTGCATGATCTTGTTGTCGCCTACGTCCCAGTTTTCACCGTCGCAAACAAACTTGTATTCATAATCGCCCGGAACAAGTTCCAGCTTGATCTTCCAGAGACCAGTCTTCTTGTCCTTCTTCAGCATGTCCACATCAACCATCCAGTTGTTGAAGGTACCTGCGATAGAAACGGTGGTAGCAAGCGGACAGTCAGCAACGACTTCCTGAGTAACCTTCTTGGGAGCGGCAGACTTCTTTGCAGCCTTGGCGGGAGCCTTGGGAGCGGCCTTGGCAACAGTCTTCTTTTCGGCAGCGGGCTTTGCAACCTTAGTAGCAGCCTTTGCTGCAGGCTTAGCGGCAGCCTTTGCAGGAGCCTTCTTAGCAACAACCTTTTCTTCGGCCTTTACAGCGGGCTTCTTTTCGGCGGGCTTTGCGGCCTTGGTGGCAGCCTTTGCAGCGGGTTTAGCAGCAGCCTTCTTGGCAGCCGGCTTTGCAACTACGGTCTTAGTACCTTTAGACATTTTATTTTCTCCTTGGTTTTTATTTAAGCGTAAAGATAGTAAAATGTAATTTATCCGTCTAATGTTTGTTTGCAAATTCCATGCCAAGCCGTTACATGGTCTTGCGAGTCCTTGGCAAAATTTCTAACTTGCAATTCATGAAACAGATCATCGCACCCAGCGTCTTGAACGCAAACTTTTTGGAACTGGGTAACGGCCTCAAGGCTATCGAAAACGGCGGCGCAGGCCTCGTTCACCTGGATATCATGGACGGTCATTTCGTCCCCAACATCAGCTTTGGCCCGGGCATTTCCGCCTGCGTCAAGAAGGGCACCAGCCTCCCCCTGGATTGCCACCTGATGATTGCCAACCCCGAAAACTACGTGGCTGAATTTGCTAAGGCCGGCGCACACCTCATTAGCGTCCACGCCGAAACCACTAACCATCTGGACCGCTTGCTGCACCAGATTGCAGAACTTGGCGTAAAGCCCGCTGTGGCCATCAACCCCGCAACCCCGCTTTCTAACATCAAGCATGTGCTGGACATCGTTGACATGGTCCTCGTCATGTCCGTGAATCCGGGTTTCGGCGGCCAGAGCCTCATTCCCTATTGCCTGGACAAGATCCGCGAGCTTCGCCAGATGAAGCCGGAACTGGATATCCAGATCGATGGTGGCGTCAAACTGGACAACATCCTCGCCTGCAAGGAAGCTGGCGCCAACGTCTTCGTAGTCGGTTCCGCCATCTTCGGCAAACCCAATCCCGAAGAAGTCTGCCGCCAGTTCGTAAAGATGGTCAACGGCTAATTTTTTGTATCGTCCGCGTCATCCTGAGGGAACGCAGTGACCGAAGGATCCAAAAAGCATTAAACCCCGACACTTTTGTGCCGGGGCATTTATTATTAAATCCATCGTTGACTTTTTTTACTTCACCACTTTTCCATTCACACGGAAAATTTTATTGTCGAAGTGTTCACCGCCACGAACCTTGATTTGGTAATCATCGCGGAAAATCATAGGCTGGTTATTGTGGCGACGATCGTTCCGCACAATGGGTTTTGCAATAGCCTCAATCACTTCGCCCGCATCAGCAGTCAAGCGAACCGCCACAATGGATTTTGCCGGCACTTCGAGAGCCACTGTACCAGCAGCAACATCAACAGTTGCAGCGCCCTTCTTCAATGCATTGCTTTCGTGAGAAACGAAAGTTTCACCGCTGATTCCAGCCAATGTCAAAGTTTCTGCAGAAGCACCCACATTCTTCAAGCCCTTCACATTCAAGGTCACGCTTTGTGCATCCTTTTCTGCGCGGTTCACAAGAATCACCGTCATGGAATCTCTTGCGTTGCTTACAGAGGAATAGGCTGAAAGCAAAGAATCGTTGCTGGATTCAGACTGCACTCGGAATTCCCCGTTATAGCGACTAAAGAGGTGCAGCACTTCGTACATGCCATCGCCCCATGTCCAGGGAGTGAAAATTTCCACACCGTGATCCATAAAGGTTCCAAGCCAGGATGCATATGAAATCGCCGTGGTCATGGGATCTTTCTCGTCAATAATGGAAGTTTCGGTAAGGCCCAAGGTAATGCCGTGACCTTTACCGAAATACTGATCCAGCCAACCATTCACACGTTCGAAAATATATTCCTTGGTCTGGTTGTTATCCCACTTGCCGCTGACCAACTTAATACCATTAGCACCAGAATAATTGTAGGTGGTATCAAAGAAAACTCGGTGCCAATTGACACGTTCTGCGTAAGTCTTTTCCGAGGGATACCAGTGCATGTCAAACACGTCAAGCATACGGACGCCAGACTTTTTCTGTTCTTCGGCAAGGCGCTTGATAAAGTATTCAAGCCAGCAATAATTACGGTCTTCGCCTTTGCCTAGGCCAGACTTGCCTTCAGACGCACCCGTAGTACACCACTGCCATTCGTTTGCAACCACAGGACCCGTCAACTTGATTTCGGGCCAAACGGTGCGGGCCTTCTTGGCCACGTCAACATAGCGTTCCACCAAGAAATCCGGATCCATATCCAGCGGCAAATCTCCGTGGGTGCCGTTCCAGATTTCCATTTCATTGTCCATGCTCCAATACTGGAGTCTGGACATGTCGTACTTCAATTCTTTTGCCCAGTGGTCAATAATTCCAACAGTGGAATCGGCGGGCCAAGGCTCGCAATACAAGCTGTAATCACCAGCCTTGATGAGAGTCTCTCCATCGTCGGCAACTTCGCCACCGCCAGCCAAGTCAAGGGTTGCCTTGGCCCAGGTATCGTTATGAGCCTTGTAGAAAGTCCAATCTGCAAAGTTGTATTCGTTGGTGGCGGCCGCATAACCTGTCAGCTGGAAAGCATACATGGCATCTGCTTGAGGCATGTTGTCCAGAATCTTCTTGGCGGTAATGTCCCAGTCCACGGCATTCACGTTGTTGTACCAGTCCGGATGAACGGTCAACTTTTTTCGCCAGTTGTAGCGGGTAGAATTGTTGCCGTAGTTTGCACGAATAAAACGAATGCCGGCTTCGTTCATCGTCTTGATGGAAGTTTGGTCTTCATCGCTGAGGCGGGCGCTATCGGCGCTGACCTTGTCAATGTTTCGGCCATAGAGGTAAGGGGAAATTTTCTTGACGCCGGCGGACGCATCCACCATTACAGAAATCTCCGCCTGGGCAGAAGTTCCGAGGAACGCCACCAGAGAAAGCGCAGGAACCAAACTTCCCGCAAACCCAAACAACTTTTTCATAACACCACCTTTTTTTTGTCGGCGCCACCCGACTTTTATTTCACGGCTTTTCCATTCACCTGGAATGTCTTACCACCATGCAACTCGCCACCACGAACTTTGATTTGATAACCGTTGCGGAAAACCATCGGCTGGTTATTGCGAGTGTTGCTCTGATGAAGATTTTTTATCCCGAGAGAAGTCGGTCCTCGAATATCCTTTGGACGAACATAGGTTTTGCCCAAGTATAACCCATCCACAGATTTTTCGCACATAAAGATGGATTCGTTCACATTGGCAAAGGAAATCCCTTCGACTTGCAAGACGACATCGTACTTGCCTCGAGAGCTTTTTCCTTCAATGGTAAATTCATTCATTCCATCAAAGGTCAAAGTTGTATCAGAGCCATCAACAACAATGGAGCGTCCATAAACTTTTCGCAAGTCAAAAACATCACTGATATCCATCTCGTATGCAGCCGGGCACACATCACACGGATCTACATCCTCGATAAACACAAGTTTTGCAGACGCAGATTTCGTCAGATTTCCAAAGCCCACATTCTGAATTTTGAACTTTGCTCGGAACAAAGTGTCGTCATACAAAGAATCCGGCAACCAGGATTCTCGCAGAACAAAGCGATAACCTAGATGATCTTCTACATACTTATAAGCAGTTGCACCAACATATTCGGAATCGGGTGCACGAAATCCCTTTCCAAATTCAGGACCGAGAATGGAGTCCTTCATGTTCTGGATTGTTTCGTAATGCCATTCCCAATTCAAATAGCTTGTATGGGTTCGGAAACCTTCATAGCTTAAGTAGCGTGCCGTATTCATGGGATGGTCGCCATTGTAATTCGCCACCATTTCACCACCATAAGGCGTATTCAAAGAATATTGTTCCAACCAGGAAACCATCATTTCGCGAGTAAGCTTTGGATTGCCCATGGCCACTGTGCCCAAATCCGTGGTGCTTCCCAAATAGCCATCGTTGTACATGCCCACACGATAGATGGTATCACCCTTTGCTTTTACCGCAGCCTTGAACACATCGGAATTGATATCAAAATTTTCGTAGCCAACCTTGGTAATGTTGCCAGCGTCATCTCGAGTTTCACTTTGCACGCCCAGCCAATAAGCAACAATATCTGGACGACGCACGCCCACCTTAATGGATGACGGGGTATTCACAATCATGGTCTGCAGGGCTTCTGCGATTTCTGCATTGCTGCCATTGTTACTGGTATGCTGTTCGCCCCAGCTGCCATACATTCCAAGTTCCACATAGGTAATGACATCCGAATTCTTTCCATAAACTTCGGCCAACTGCTTTATATGGCCGAGAATTATTTTCTGAGGAGGATCCTGTTTTCCGCGACCATCAATATCGTAGGATGTACGGACAATGACCTTATTGCCTTTTTCTCTAGCATTCGCAAAAGTGGAATTAAGAGCCGCCAAAGCGTCGTCTGTCAAAGGTTTGGAAACACCGTAAATCGTATCGCGGGGAGTCTTGCTAGAATCAATGGATTGTAAGCCCTTTTCGGAAAAGGCGGAAATGTCCACACGTAAATGAGTCAAAGGCTGAGAAATTCCAACAGCCTTATTGTCGGATTCCTTAAGGCGCAATCCCTGGGTACGATACCAGCCTCTGCCAGGATTATTCAGAGACTTTCTAGAATCACTATACTTCAAATCCTGCAACGCCAGGGCAGAGTTTTCAGCAAAGGCAGAACTTACCGCGGCACATTCCGCGGCAACTGCAACACAAATAAAATTAAGGATTCTCTTTAAACTCATTATTAACCCAAACTTTCCTCTAAATATATACTCCCCAAAAGAAAAAGGCACCCCGCGCAAGCGGGGCACCTTCTCTACATACCTAATTTTTATTCAAATCTAGGGTCAAATTCCCTTTTTCGTGAAGATGGTATTGCCGAACAGATTTCCGTTCTGCAGCACACGCATAATGTACATGCCATTCTTCATGTCACCAATGCCAATGCTGAAAGTTGCGCTGCCGGCATTCAATGTTTGAGCCTTCACCAGGCGGCCATCCATGGAGAAAATCTTCACAGCCACATTGTTCTGCAACGGAGAGCTAGCTTCGATCTGCAACACATCGGAATTTGCGCGGGCACGGAGCTGCGGCACAGTGCTTGCGACATTTCTGCGGCTAGCAACAATTGCTGCAGTAGTGTCTTCTACGACAGGTTCCGGCTTCGGCTTGTTGCGCAACAGGCGCACTCCGAAGATACCGCCCACCATGCCGGTGCTTGCCTGGAACTTTACGGTAATCACCTTCTTGCCCTTCACCATTTCATCGGGAATGGGATACTTCACATTAACGAATTCATCCTTCTTCCACTTGTTGGAAATGTTTTCGCTGGCAAGCTTTTCGCCGTCGATCATAATATCGAATGCGCGGGTGCAACCTTCGTTACCCCAGTAACGCACCATCAAATCCAGGGAGTCTTCGCTGTTGGTTTCCAGCTCGTAGCTAATGAATCCGCCATCGCCGCCAGAGCACTGGCCTGCATCGCGGTAGAATTCACCCTGATGAGTCCCGGTAGAAGAATTTTCGTTCTTCATGCGATGATCCGCCTCGGGCTGCTGTTCGCCAGGGGCCACCTTGTCTACCGTCTTTTCATCAAGAGCCAAGGCTTCTTCCTGTTCCTTCTTCAGCTTTTCAAGAACGGCAGGATCCGTCATCACCATCCAATACATCATGTAACGAGCATCATGAACTTCGTAGAACGGCTCCAGCAACAGGTTAGCATCCTTCTGGGTAGCGAACAAATAGGGAGCCTTGAAATGCAAGGGTTCGCCCTTTACGGGGGTCAGCTTAGAGGGAATGTCAGCCTTTTCACTGGCAAGCATGGGGGCACCATCCAGAGACTGCAAGGCGCCACCTGCAATGTGGCTCCAGCGGCCATCATCAGCCACGAGACCGCTAAGGCCTTCCGTTCCCGTCTTGGCACTCAGCACAATAGGTCCGTGAAGCAGCGCCACGTAATCGCTCATGCCGCGAAGTTCCTCAATATGAGTATGCATGGGGTAAATAACTTCCACCACGTCGCCAGCCTTTACAGTACCAGCAGAAACATAGCTGGACGCGTCAGACTTGGTTACCACAGTATCGCCATTGACCACAACCTTGAACTCATCGGCCTTCACCCAGTACGGATGACGCAGCATCATCTTGAAACTGCCGGCGCCGCTCACGGTAAATTTCGACACCTCACCCTTGGGGAACGCAGTCTCCTGCTTAATCTTAATTCCCTTTTCTTTCCAGTTCAATTCCGTCGCTGCATACAAATTCACGTACAACGCGTCATTTTCCTTGGTGTAGATAAACTGGGCATACTTACCCGGGTTTTCCATGCCGGAACCCACGCAGCACCACATGCCCGCATTCACCTTGGAGTAAACGCGGTAATGGCGGGGGCGTGCCGGAGTAAAGTAGCAGTAGCCACCGTGAGTCGGGTGAATTGTAGACAAAATATGGTTAAATAAGGCACGTTCATAGAAGTCCGCATACTTGGCGCTGGGAGTCATATGGAACAGGCGTTCCGTCAGCTTCAGCATATTGTAAGTATTGCAGGATTCGGGCCCTTCACGTTCCTCGATGTACTTGTTGTACTTGTCATATTCCGGGAAGTGTTCAGAAATACTGTTACCGCCAATGGCGATACTGCGCTTGTTCACCACAATATCCCAGAAGGTTTCAGCGCCCGCCTTATAAGTCTTGTCGCCGCTCAATTCTGCCACACGGGCAAAGCCCACAACTTTCGGCACCTGGGTATTGGCGTGTCTATTGGAAAGCACGTCGTTGTTGGAAGCCATGGCATTCAACAGCCACTTATGGGACCACTTCTTGGCCGCATCCAGGTACTTAGAATTCTTGGTAATTTCGTAAGCGTCGGCGTATACTTCGTTCATGCCACCGTATTCCGTACCCATCATGGATTCCATCTTGGAATCGTTAAGGCCGTTGGTAATGGTAATACCCCAGTCGCACAAAGCGAGGAACATATCCTTGGCACGAGTCACGCCACCGTACATCCAGGCATCACGCAAACCCGCATAAGTCTTGTGAATATTATACCAGGGAACCCAATAGCCGTTCTGTGCGCCGGCATCGCCGTTCTTGAATTTGAGCCACATGGACTTTCCGTTGGGAACGCCACTGATGTAGCCTACAAAGTTTGCGTCCTTGGAATTCTGCTTTTGGATGATTTCCAGTTCATCCACCACATATTCCATGCGCTTCTTGATTTCCGTATCGCCGGTAGCCGCATAATGCATAGCCAAGGCGCTCAAGTAGTGCCCCAGAACATGGCCATCCAAACCAGCCCAGTTGCTAAACTTGGTTGCCTTAGGCTTCATGCCCGCCTCTTCGTAGAAAGGCGCAATCAGTTTATCCGTATCGTAAGCCAGAAGGGTTTCGCCATTCAATTCCTGACGATCCTTCAAAGGACCATCCAGAAGTTTCACAGCCGACAGCGGAAACATTTCCGTGTAAAGCTGATCCTGTGCAAAACCAAAATTTGCAGCAAAGGCCGCAATCCCAAGCGATAAGGCAACTACGCGAGCCTTTCCGCGAAAACCAACTCCGAACATAATTTGTCCCTCATATTATTCTACGTACACACACCAAGGGAACTTCCCCACCCTAAAAATTACGTCCGAAAAGGGCCTATATTCACCCCCCTATAGCAAACAGTTTTGCAATTATTGCAATAGCCGTACAACGAAAAAAGGCCTCGCAAAAGCGAGGCTCAAAATAATAATCAAAACTATTTCCTATTGTACAATTTATCAGCCTTCCGTTCCTGAATCATTTTCAGCTGTTCCTCGGTACAGAAGCCGGAAATATAAATTTTGGCCGTTCCCGATGTATTGAGGCGAACATAATTTGAGTCGTAAGTAACTTTCCAATCCAAATCGTGAAATTTATTTTGCAAACCAGCAATTTCGTTCGCCCACTCTTTTGTTTGTTCTACTTTAAATTCATTTGCAAAAATATACTCTCTATCAAAAGAAAACTTATTAGAACATTTAGAAGGCTTATTCTTATCAAACGAGGATGATCCCATAGGAACACCAAATGAAGACCAAGGATCAGAAATAAAAACGCCATACAAACCTGTATAAGAACAACGAATATATGAAAAAAGGAAAGGCTTGTTTTCTTTATATTTTCCTAGGTTCCACACATTTTTCTCATCTTTGACAAGGCAATACTCGCCAAAGACATCATTTGAAAGGGAATCGCCTTCAGCAAACGATATAACTATGCAAAAGAAAATCACAATACTAATACTTCGGACATTCATAACTATCGCTCCAACCGCCAATTCCATAATCCTTGGACTTGTTGATTTTTTAATAGAGGGTTTTCCGCAAGCCATATTCATTAATCTGACGTTTTAAATATACGAATGTTGCAAATAAAAGAAGATATTCTCTACAATAAAAAAGACCCCGCCTTGGCGAGGTCCCTTTCAAAGTTTTCGCGCTATCCCGCGCGCGACCAATAAGTAAAATTACTTGGCGGGAGTATTAGCAATATTCAAGTAAATAGCCTGCAAGGCGCCAGCCACATAAGCCAGGGGAGCGTTCCAGTTAATGGCCACTTCGTTGGTTGCGTAGCTGCAACGGTTGTCGATGTAGGCCAGGGCCGGCTTGTCGGCAGCGGCATAGTTTTCGCACTTCCAGGATTCCTTGCCATCCAGGTTAATATCCTGCTTGCCAAGGTGCGGGCCACCCACCAGCATGCCAGGCACCGGATCGTCTACAAAGTCACCTTCGCTAGGACGGTGGTGAGGATTGCGGGCACTGCGATAACCGAAACCGGTCACATAGGAAATTTCCATGGGGTTCTTTCCGAGCAGGTAGTCCAGAACCTGCTGGGCGCCATCCACATAGCTCTTGTCGCCAGTCAGATAGTAGGCGTGGAGCAGCACCATGGCGTTGTTGGCCATTGCACTGTTGGAGCCCCAGTTCCAGCTCCAGGGGAATGCCGGCAGATGGTAACCGCTGGTATCGCCCACGGCACGGAGGTTGTTGGCCTCATCCATCACCACCTTCTTGGCAGCCTTGTTCAAGTCAGCACCGAAAGTGGCGCCGTCCATGGCCACGCGGAAAGCGGCAAGCATATTCACGTTGCCCCACCAGGCGCCATCGGGAGTAAACTTGTTAGCCTTCAAGTCAGCCAGATAGCCATTTGCAGCCTTGTCCTTCTGGCCAGCCACCACCTTGGCGCGGTAAAGTTCAGTTGCGGCCCAGCGGAATTCATCCTTGCCGTTTTCATCACCGGGAGCGTAGCTACCAGTCTGAACGTCATCAGGCTGCTTGTAAAAAGCCTTGGGATTCTTCTTGGCCCAGGCGTATGCCTTTTCGGCAGCCTTCAGGCACTGATCCGCATAAGCGGCGTCAAACTTCTTGTACACCACGCTGGCCTGAGCCATCACTGCGGCAAAGTCCAGAGTTGCGGTCACGTTCTTGATAATGGCATAACGGGGAGCGCCATCCTTTTCGGGCATCACGGATCCGCCGAACATCAAGGTAGTCACCTTGTGGTACACGCCGCCGTCTTCGTCCTGCATGGTCAGCATCCAGTCCAGATTATACTTGACCTCTTCAAGAATCAGGGGCATGTTCTTCAACTCACGGGGAATGTTCCAGGTGAGGGAGTCCATGTAGGTGGGGAAATTTTCATAAAGCTGCAGCAAGGTGAACACGGTAATGCCAGAATTCACCACATACTTGCCGTAGTCACCGGCATCGTACCAACCCTTGGAAGAATTGATAACCACATTCTTGCCAGCCTTTGGATGCTTCTTGCCCACGGACTTCTGGTAACCGGCAGCGGTACGTTCATCGGTACCGTAAACAATCACCTTATCGTCAGGATGGCCAGCAGCACGAACCCACTTTCCACCATACTGAGCCTCGATAGGCATGCTGGCACGCTGGTAATAGAACCACTTGATGGCACCCTTGGCCAACTCTTCATAAACGCGATCGCCGATCACGATGGGGTTACCCAGATACTCGCCACCGCGATAAAGGCGGTAGGTACCCGGAGTCTTCACTGCAGAAAAATCATAGGTCTGGACTTCTTCCCCGCTGAATTCCCAGTCATAGACCATAGGGGCTTCCATGGTCAAAACGGTCTTTCCGTTCAAGTCGCGAACCTCAAGTTCGTTGGCATCGCTGCCCGGCACAATGGCCAACTTTTCGGAATTGGGGGTAAAACCCAGCTGGTTAATCAGAAGAGGGCCGGCAAAAGCGCTTGCAAGGGCTCCGGCACCCAGGACAGACAATACAAGATTACACGTTCTCATATTGCTCAATATACTTATAAAAAAAGCGTTTGTAATAACCTCTCGCCACATTTGCGTTTTCAAGAGAAAACAAATTATTCCTATTAGGAATGCTTTTTATGGGTGGACGTCAGACAGGTCCCGCAAACTGGATAAAAAAAGCCCCGGCTCCATTTCCATGGAACCGGGACGTTTCAAAGTTCTAGTAGGAACTAGCCCTTCTTAGAACGCTTGCTGTTCTTGATCCATTCAGTCTTGTGGACTTCAGGAATATCGTCAAGCAGCTTCAGGGTGTGCGGTTCGCTGGTGTTGTCCAGAACTTCTGCAGGAGTACCCTGGTTCACGATCTTACCTTCGTTCATGATGAAGATACGGTCGGAAACGTAGTTGGCAAGACCGATATCGTGAGTCACGAAGATCACGGTCATCTTCAGTTCGTCTTTCAACTTACGAAGATAGTCAAGGATGTTTGCACGAACGCAGGCGTCCACCATGGAGGTAGCTTCGTCAGCAATCAACACCTTCGGGCGAAGAGCGAAGATACGGGCGAGGAGCATACGCTGCATCTGACCACCGGAAAGTTCGAAGGGATACTTGCCTTCGATATCTTCGGGCTTGACGTTCACAGCCATCAGGCCTTCGTCAACGCGACGACGGACTTCTTCCTTGGAGGGCTTATCCTTCAGGATGTTCAGAGCGTCTTCGAGCTGGGAGCGGATGGTAAAGAACTGGTTGAAGCAGCCAAACGGATCCTGGAACACAGACTGGACTTCGTTCCAGTGGTCCTTCAGGTTCTTGATGGGCTTGTCGCGATAGAGGAACTGACCGCGAGTGGGTTCGTACAGACCAAGCATGATCTTGGCGAGAACGGACTTACCGCAACCGGAACCGCCCACGATAGAGATGAATTCTTCGTCATAAATGTCGAAGGAAACATCCTTCACGGCAGTCTTCAGGTTCTTACCGGCACCGAAGTCCTTGCTGATACGCTTGGCAGAAAATACAACGGGCTTATCACTTAGCATAATCGCACCTCACTTGACGATCGCCGACAATGCGGATTTCTTGAGTGTTCTTCTTGCAATCCGGGCAGGCCTTCTTGCAGCGGGGAGCAAAGCGGCAACCCACAATCTTGTTCTTGAGGCTAGGAGGAGCACCTTCGATAGCTTCAGGATGGCGGGTACGCTGAGAAGCTTCGGTAGAGAGCATAGCGCCCATCAAAGCCTGGGTATACGGGTGACGAGGATCCTTAACGATCTGTTCGGCAGTACCGTATTCCACGATTTCGCCGGCATACATAATGGCGATATTGTCGGCCACATGATAGAGCAGCGGAAGTTCGTGGGTAATGAAGATCATGGTGCTGAAGATACCCTTATCGAGAAGGTCGAAGATCATGGAGATCACTTCCTTCTGGGTAGAAACGTCCAGAGCGGAAGTAGGTTCGTCAGCAATCACCATCTGGGGGTTCAGAAGGGTAGAAATACCGATCACGGAACGCTGGCGTTCGCCTGCGGTCAGCTGGATGGGGTAAGAATTCAGAACGCGGTCAGTGTCCATGCCAAACAGGTCGAAACGTTCACGGAGACGAGCGTAGATTTCCTTCTGGTCCAGCTTCTTGCCGGGCTGCTGGTGAGCAGCGATCACGTCGGCAGCGATGTCCTTGATCTTACGAACCGGGTTCAGGGCGTTGAATGCACCCTGAGGAATCATGGAGACCTGCTGAGCCAAAACGTTGGCGCGCACGTCTTCGAGAGAACGGTTCATGAGGGATTCCATCTTGTCGCCGTGTTTCACGCGGACGTCACCCTTTTCGGGGTACAGCGGCGGAATGCACATGCCCATAAGGCCAGACACGAGAGTGGACTTACCGCAACCAGATTCACCAGCGATACCGAGGATTTCACCCTTCTTCATGGAGAAGGACACGTCGGTAACAGCGTGGGTCTTGTCGCCAAAACGACCCAAGTAATAGAGGCCGAGGTTTTCTACTTCAAATACATTTTCAGACATTGTTACCTCTTACTTGCGGAGACGCGGGTTGAAGACGCCTTCCATAGAAGTATTGATCAGGTAAAGTGCGAACACGGTCAAGGTAACGACCAGAGTTGCCGGCAGGAATGCGATCCAGATGGAGTCAGCAAGAGCGCCGTTATCCTTAGCCTGGTTCAGGATGATACCCAGAGAAGTGGTATCCACAGGGCCAAGGCCGATCATAGAAATGGAAGCTTCGGAAAGAATACCGGAACCCACCTGCATGATGAACACCATGAACACGTAGGAAAGCAGGTACGGGAGCACATGCTTGATCACGATGGTCAGGGTGCTAGCACCGTTGATACGGGCCAGGGAGATATGGTCACGGCTACGGAGAGAGGAAGCCTGTGCACGAACGGCACGAGCAGACCAGCTCCAAGCGGTAAGGCCAATCACCACGCCGATAAGAGTCAGAGAACGGCCATCCTTAAAGGCAGAGCTGATGAGCACGAGAATCACGAACTGCGGGATAACGATGAACAGGTTAGTGAACATGTTCAGGACTTCGTCAATCCAGCCGCCGCGGAAACCGCCAAACAGACCAATAAGAACACCGAGAGTAGTAGCAATGATACCGGCAAGGAAGCCCACATAGAGGGAGTTGCCGAGACCTTCGATCAACAGAGACACATAGTCACGACCCAGGTGGTCGGTGCCAAGCAGGTGAGCGGAGCTGGAACCGGCATAGGGGCCAGCCAGGATGTCACGGGCATGAGTGTCAACACTGTAGAGCAGCGGTCCGAAGACAGCGATCAACAGGGTGAGAACGAAGATAGAGATACCGACGACGAACATCGGAGACTTGAGAAGGTTTCTAAAGAGCTTTCCCATGATTACTTACCTCCCATCTGGAGACCGGCCTTAACACGCGGGTCGAAGACTGCGATCAGGACGTCAACAGCGAAGTTTGCAACGAGAACGCAGGTAGAGATCATCAAGGTGCAACCCTGGATGGTAGCGTAGTCCTGCTTGTTAATGGCGTCGAGCATAGCCATGCCGAGGCCCGGGTAAGAGAAGATCATTTCGGTAATGAGAGCACCGCCCACCATTGCACCGAGAGACTGGGCAAGACCAGTGAGCTGCGGGAGCATAGCGTTACGGAACACGTAGCTAATGATGCGGCCTTCGCGGAGGCCCAGCCACTTAGCATACTTCATGTAGTCGGTACCAAGTTCATAGATGGACATGGAACGCATACCGGTAGCCTGACCGGAAAGAAGGATGGGGAAGCAAGAGAAGAACGGCAGGATGTAGTACCAACCGACGCTCTTGAGGCAAGCCCAGGAGAAGGTGAATTCCTGAATATCCGGGCTCATGTTACCCACAGCCGGGAACCAGCCGAGAGTGATAGAGAAGAGAGCCACGAGAAGCATACCGAACACGAAGTACGGAACACCGTTCAGGAACATAGCAACCGGGAAGAACACCTTGTCGAAGATGCCGCGCTTGTAAGCAGCGAAAGCACCGAGAAGGTTACCGATGATCCAACCCAAGAGGATGGTGGGAGCCTGGATCAAGAGGGTCCACGGAAGAGCGTTCTTGATGATGGTGGTCACTTCAGTGTTGTTGGCATAGGACTTGCCAAGGTCACCCTTGAACACGTTGCCAATGTAAGCGAAGAACTGAGAAACAGCGGAGGAACGCTTGGGTTCGGTCTTCATAACGACTTCGTCAACCATGACGGTTTCCTGATGTTCGGTCTGGTACTGTTCCATGACAGCCACCTTTTCGACCTGGGCTACCTTCTTCTTGGTCTTCTTGTCCTTGATCATGACCTGCTTGCCCTTGGCATCCAGGACCGGCTTTTCTTCGAATACGGGCTTACCTTCAGCGTCAACCTTCTGACGTTCAGCCATCTTCGGAGTGCCGTCTTCATTTACGTCCTTGACGGTAACGGTAACTTCAGCACCGTTTTCGTCCAGCTTGGCAACCTTCTTGGTGACCATCTGGCCGTTTTCGTCAACTTCCGGTTCGTAAACAGGATTGCCCTGTTCGTCCAGTTCGGCCATGCCGAAAGAAACCAGGAGTTCGGCCTTCTTCTTCTGAGCTTCAGTCGGAGAAAGACCCTTACCGGCCTGACCCATGATGATGTCGACCGGGTCGCTACCGCCCACGCGGGGCAAAGCGAAGTTCAATGCCACTGCAAAGACGAAGGTCAGGAGATACCAGAACCCCTTCTGCAGGACATAGCGTAGCATAGGATATTGTTTAAGCATTTGTATTCCTTTTAACCTTTATTTTGCAAGCTTCAAGTTCCAGAGAATCTTGGTACCGGATGCAACCCAGGGGAGCTGGGCAGGAGCATACGGATTAGCGGCGGTGGGCCAGTTGGTCCATACGCGGTCGCTGAATTCGTAGAACTGTTCCGGCAGGTATACCAGCGGGATGGACGGCTGATCTTCCATGAAGATCTTGTTCAGTTCGCGGTAAGCCTTTGCGATTTCAGTAGAATCAGTCATCAGCGGAATTGCAGACAAAAGTTGGTCGACTTCCGGACGGTATTCAGGAGAACCCGGCTTGTTGTAACGGCCGATGTTCACGCCAGCCCAACCACCGAGGTCGGTCCAGTCACGAGAAGACATGATTTCGTTGAAGCGGCTCCAGGGGAGAGACGGAGTCACGTCGGCAACCGGCTTGTGCATAACCAGGTCGAAGTTGCCAAGACCCATAGCCGGCCAGTACTGACCACCATCCACGAAGCCTTCACGAATATCGATACCAGCCTTACGCATACCGTCAACAGCGATAGTGACCATAGCTTCCCAGTCGGTCCAACCGGCAGGGGAAGTGATGGACAAAGTCGGCAGACGTTCGCCCTTGGCATTTTCCATATGATCCAGAGTACCATCGTCATTGAACACAGACTTGAAGCCAGCTTCGGAGAGCATCTGCTTCACAGCATTCAGACGTTCAGCATCGTCGGTAATAGAGAGGTTTGCACCATACTTGGGCAGGTCTTCGTCAACGATGTACTTACCTTCCAGGTCGGTGGGCATGATAAGGCCAGCCTTCAGGGTGGAAGTATAGTTGGAGACTGCGAACTGACGGAGAGCAGTGTAGTCAATAGCGGTTGCGAGAGCGCGACGGAAACGCTTGTCGTTCAACGGTTCCTTAGTGGTGTTGATGACGAGCATGGGCATTGCACCCGGACGGAAATAAGGAGGTTCATCCCACCAAGTATGAACGCCGGCAGCAGCCTTACGGTTAATACGAGGAATGAAGCTCTGAGAAGCATCCAGGTTACCTTCGCGCATAGCGATGGTGTTATGTTCGTTGTTCTTGTAAATCGGGTGAACGATGTACTTAGGAGCAGGAAGCTGACCGTTATGGAGAGCGGCGTTGCCCCAGTAGTCGTCACGACGTTCAAGAATAATCTTGGTTTCGTTTGCAGAGCGGAGTGCATACGGACCGGACACCACGGGGTTCTGATCCATGGGCATCTTCTTCACTTCGTCCAGCCCCTTTTCCTTGATCATGGGTTCGAAGATGTGAGCCGGAGCGATACGGGTAGCCTGCAGCAAGTCACGAACGGTAAGCGGGTTGTTACGAGCCTGCTTGTTCACAATGAAGGAAAGACGTTCGGCAACCACACCTTCAGGTCCGTTCTTCAAAGTATCAACGTGAATTGCAGAAATCTGTTCAGCAGAGTTGATGGAACCGCGGAGAAGCATGAAGGTCACGTCGGTGGAGGTCACCGGCTTGCCATCGCTCCACTTTGCAGCGGGGTTCAAGTCAATAACGATACTGTCATTATTGGAAAGTTCTTCGACCAGGTGGCCCAGAAGATCTTCGATCTGACCGTTCAGGGAGTTATAAGTGATGAGCGGTTCATACATCAGGTTAAAGCGTCCACCTACCGGCCAAGATGCAGCCCAACTTTCTGCCAGGGGGTTGAAAGAACCCGGAGCAGAAGTCTGCTGGCCAGACAAGTAAAGCGTTTCCTGACGAGGCAATGCACCGCTAGCCAGTCCGCCTTCCGAAGATGCGTCGCCGCAGCCGGAGAGAAGCGCACCAGTTGCCGTAAGCGCAAGCGCCGTCCTGGCAATTGATTTCATTCCAATCATTTGTGTCCTCTTTAAGTAAGCTAAAAAAGCTTGTGTGAAAAAAATTCTCACGTAATATAGTTTTTAAAGAAAAATCTGTTTCCGAGTCAATCCGAAAATGCGTTTGCAACAGCAACCATGGCCAAAACAGCGAAATTTCGGGCCCTGCACGGCACTCAAAGTTTACGGAAGTTTACAAACAAGGACGTTTTGAGCGGTACCAAGGAATCAACCATCACACTTTCACCTATTCAAGGTATGCGGGACCTACCTGCGAACCCCCATTGTAAACAGGAAATTTCACAATCCCCCCCCAGGAGGAACCTCCCTCCTCACAATCCTGGTGAAACTCCCCCACCCCCGTGTAAGCCCATCCCCGCAAACAAGCAAAATCTTTTTTGGCGGATGCAAATATTTTATATATAAAATTTCAGATAAAAGAAAATCATACTAAAAAAAAAGAAAGCCCCGACTTTCATCGGGACTTCCTTTAAGCTTTTTGCTCTAGAGAAGAATTACTTCTTAGCAGCCTTCTTAGCGCAAGCCTTCTTGCAAGCAGCCTTAGGAGCAGCAGCCTTCACAGCCTTGCGAGGATCACCGGCATAGACAGCGTTCTTGCCAAGTTCTTCTTCGATGCGGAGGAGGCGGTTGTACTTGCAGACGCGGTCGGTACGAGAGAGAGAACCGGTCTTGATCTGGCCAGCGGCAGTACCAACTGCGAGGTCAGCAATGAAGGTGTCTTCGGTTTCGCCGGAACGGTGAGAAACGATCGGAGCATAGCCTTCGTTCTGAGCGCGCTTGATAGCAGCGAGGGTTTCAGAAACGGAACCAACCTGGTTCACCTTGATGAGGATAGCGTTAGCGATGCCAGCCTTGATGCCTTCGTCGAAGATGGTCGGGTTGGTAACGAACAGGTCGTCACCCACGAGGTTGAGCTTGGAACCGAGCTTGTCGGTCATGACCTTCCAACCTGCCCAGTCAGCTTCATCCAGACCGTCTTCGATGGAGAAGATGGAATACTTGTCGATGAGCTTTTCATAGAGCTTGACCATGTCAGCAGACTTGAGGGTCTTCTTGGTGCTCTTCTTGAAGGTGTAGGTTTCCGGCTTGCCAGCCTTGGTGTTCTTGTCGCAGAATTCGGAAGAAGCAACGTCAAGAGCGATCTTGATGTCGGTGCCGAACTTGTAACCAGCATTGGTGGTTGCAGTCTTCAGAGCGTCGAGAGCCTTTTCAAGGGTCATAACGCCAGTGATTTCGTAACCGAACTTGTTCTTAGCCGGCTTGATGGAAACACCAGGAGCGAAGCCACCTTCGTCACCAACGGTGGTGTCGAAACCACCCTTCTTAAGGACAGCCTTAAGAGCGTGGAAGATTTCGGTCACCATCTGGAGACCCTTGGAGAAAGTCTTAGCGCCAACCGGAGCGATCATGAATTCCTGGAAGTCGATCGGAGCGGAAGAGTGAGCACCGCCGTTGATGACGTTGCACATCGGGCAGGGGAGAGTGAGCTTTTCGGTGCCGTGCATCTTAGCGATGTACTGGTACAGCGGCATCTTAGCGTCGTTAGCAGCAGCAACGCAAACAGCCATGGAAACGCCGAGGATAGCGTTTGCACCGAGCTTGTTCTTGAGCATGCGGTTGCCGTCGAGAGCGATCATAGCGTCATCGATTTCGACCTGCTTGGAAGGATCCATGCCGACGAGCTTCTTAGCGATCTTGGTGTTGACGTTCTTAACAGCGGTAAGGGTGCCCTTGCCGAGGTAAGTCTTCTTGTCACCGTCGCGGAGTTCGCAAGCTTCGCGTTCACCGGTGGAAGCACCACTCGGAACAGCGGCGTGACCGGTCACACCGTTTTCGAGGGTAACATCAACTTCGAGAGAGGGATTGCCGCGAGAGTCGAGGATCTGGCGGGCAACAACGGACTTAATTTTAGAAGCCATTTTATTTGACCTTTGGTTAGAGTGAAAAAATTTTCAACTGGGTATAATATAAAAAAAGTGATTAGTGGTTAGTGGTTAGTAGTTAGTAAAATGTTGAGAAAATGGGGGTGAAATCACTTACCCACTTGAGTCCCTCCCCAACGAACAAACAAACCTACAGCCCAATCTTTATTCGTATAGCGGAGGGATGCTCCCAAATCAATGTATGATGTAGATCTTCTTTCATTTTTTTTATAAACATAACGCAAACCGACATTCTCTACATAGCCCCACTCATCACTCCAGAACCAGCTTACCACATGGTGATAGTCAAACAAACCAAAACGCCCACCGTCCGTAAGACTCCAGTAGTTATTCCCCGAAATAAGTTCCAGCAAAACACCAAAGGGAAAAGCCGCTTTTTCGTGAACGCTCCCAGCAATTGCCATCAATATTCCAACAGGCCCCACGAAGAAAATGAATTCATCCGAAATAATCTGATCTGTTTTAAAATTCAATTCAAAGCGAATAGCACTGAATCCCACCGAAGCGCGCTTCTTGTTTAAAAAGCCCCACAAATCATCAAAAGACCCCATGCCTCCGATTAAGTCAATATCAAATATTGCCGGATTATCAACAGTTGCTATGTAGCTAAACCCGTAATGAAATCCTCCAGGCCACCAAGAATCACTAGCAGTTTTCATTCCGCTGGAAATATGCGGTTCCTCTTCCTGGGCTATTGCAGCCTGCGTACATGCAACAAGCAGTAGTATCGTAAAAAATCGGGTCATACAAATTAGAATGTAGATAAATTAAAACGTACCACACATGCCTAGAACCATCCAATGATTTCATTTTTTACTACGCACCAGGATCCGTTCTCTTTTCGTAGGTAAAATCTATCCATCGTAATAGAATAGCCCTCAACAAGAGCCAAGTCTCTATTTTCATTCACATATATTCCAGTCACCTTAAGTAGTCCCTCATTTCCATACATCGGAACGCCATTAGGAGTCAGGTCGCTAACAGGAATAATGTTGCCTAGAAACTTCTTTTTCAGGAGATTGCTTTCGTAACTCCAGGGAGACTCAAGCTCCATAAATACATCCAAAGCATACTTATCGGTCTCGGTCATCAAGAGTCTATTCAGATTCAAGGAATCCGCTACAACACACAGATTGCTCGCCACTGGACATTTTTCATAATGACAATCAATCTTTTTAACGTAAGCCTCTAATTCCTCAAAACCTCCAGCAGGAATTACTTTGTACACAACATCTACTTGTTCTGCAAAGTACAAAGAGAATTGCGCGTTTCGGTCAGAGCACTCACCTGGTTTATACAGAGCCAAGTAAATAGCCCTTAACTCGTCTGCAACGGGCCCCTGGGCAGCAGATGCAGCGCAGGTCAAATCAGAGCGCTGTTTCCATTTTTCAAAGAAAGGACGAGCAAGCAATTCCACGCTATCGTTAAAAGCCAGATCTTCATCTTCAGGCAAGTTGAACCTGTAGAGTTCGTAGGCCTTATTCAGCAAGGCGTAGGTGGAGTCAGCATCCAGTCCATCCTTCGTCTGTTGGAACAAGGCTCACTTGTGTAGGCGATCTTTCTCCACAGACTTTTCATGAGCCTCGTAGGCACGCCTTTCGGGCGACTTGCTGCATCCCGAAAAAAGCATGGATAACAGTAAAAATAGAATGGAGCTCGTTAAAATATCAGATACCAGCAACATGCGACACTTACCTTACGTGCTACTCTAGGATACTACAAAAGAAAAGGTTCCACTTTTCAGTGGAACCTTTTCTTCTAGGATATTCTTTACTATCGCAAGAATTAGAAACGGAAGTGAGCGAAAGCCTTGTTAGCTTCAGCCATCTTGTGAGTATCGTTCTTCTTACGAACAGCGTTACCTTCACCGTTCTTTGCAGCAACGAGTTCTGCAGAGAGACGCTGAGCCATGTTCGGTTCGGTGCGCTTGCGAGCTGCGTCGAGCAACCAGCGGAGAGCGAGAGCCTTGGCACGGTCCGGTGCGACTTCCATCGGAACCTGGTAGTTTGCACCACCGATACGGCGGGACTTAACTTCCAGCTTCGGCTTGATGTTGTCGAGGCACATTTCGAACTTTTCGAGAGCGGTTTCAGTACCTTCGATCTTCTTATCGAGAGTTTCGAGGGTGGTGTAAACGATCTGTTCAGCGATGGTCTTCTTGCCCTGCTTGAGAACAACACCAACGAGTTCGGTAACGAGAGTGGACTTGTAACGCGGATCCGGGAGGATGGAGCGATGGAGAGCCTTTCTTCTTCTAGACATAGTTTACCTCTTACTTCTTGGCCGGAGCGGCGCCTTTCTTCTTAACACCATACTTGGAGCGACCGTTCTGACGGCCGTTGACAGCCTGGGTATCCAGGGTGCCGCGGATGATGTGGTAACGAACACCCGGAACGTCCTTCACACGACCACCGCGGATGAGCACGATGGAGTGTTCCTGGAGGTTGTGGCCTTCACCGGGGATGTAAGCGGTAACTTCCATCTTGTTGGAAAGGCGTACACGAGCGATCTTACGAAGAGCGGAGTTCGGCTTCTTCGGGGTGCTGGTATAAACACGGGTGCAAACGCCGCGCTTCTGGGGGCAGGACTTCAAGGCCACGGAAGCGGTCTTGTTGCTGATCTGTTCACGTCCGTTACGGACGAGCTGTTGAATAGTAGGCACTTTATTAATCTCCTAGATTTTGGAGTGCAAATATAGTTCTTATTTCCAATTATTTCAAGTACTTAGGATTAATTCTCCGAATCTTCTTCGTCGGAAGAACCGATTTCGTTATCCAGCATCTGGATTCCGTTGTCAGTTTCGTCCTCAAAATCAATCTGAGTACTCATAGGCCGAGCCGCAACATCCAGCTGAGCATCGGCATCATGCACCTCGACGTTCCTGAGGTGGCGTGCGCCGGTACCGCACGGAATCAGACGACCCATAATCACGTTTTCCTTAAGACCCATGAGCGGGTCCACGCAACCTTCGATAGAAGCGCGGGTAAGGATCTTAGTGGTTTCCTGGAAGGAACAGGCAGAAATGAAGCTGTCTGTTGCCAAGGATGCCTTCGTGATACCAAGGAGCATCGGCGTGTAGGTCGCCTCAGTCTTACCAACAGCGACCAACTGGTCGTTGATGGAACGCAGACGGGCCTTGGAAATTTCTTCGCCCGGGAGCAACTCGGAGTCTCCAGAATCCTTGATCTTGACCTTACGCATCATCTGACGAACGATACATTCGATGTGCTTATCTGCGATAGCCACACCCTGCAGACGGTAAACCGCCTGGATTTCGTTCACCAAGTGACGCTGGACTTCTTCAGGTCCAAGGACATCAAGAATATCATGGGGATCTACGCTACCATCGCTGATCTTCTGACCAGCACGGACACGGTCACCTTCATTAACCGCCAGATGGACACCACGAGGAACCAGCACCTTCACTTCCTGGTCATCCATCTTAATAATCACAACCTGATTGTTGCGGACTTCTTCACCGTAGCTCACCAGACCGTCGATCGGTGCGATGAATGCCTTGGACTTCGGCACGCGGGCTTCGAAGAGTTCTGCCACGCGGGGAAGACCACCGGTAATGTCGCGGGTCTTACCTGCGGCACGGGGAAGCTTAGCAACAGTCTGACCGACGCTAACCTTGTCACCTGCACGGACGGTAAGAATAGCGCCGTCAGGGAGCATGTAGTTACCAATCTTAGTGTTGGAAGAATCAACAATGGTAACTGCCGGGTGGAGGTCCTTCTTACCGTGCTGCTTATCGCTAATCACGGTCCAGGTTTCAACACCGGTAACTTCGTCGGTTTCGGCACGGTATGTACGGTTTTCTACCATATCCGTGAGAACAACCTTACCAGCAACATTACTGATAATGGGGCTGTTATACGGATCCCATTCGAACATGGACTGACCCTTAGTAACGGTAGCGCCATTTTCGACCTTCAGGATAGAACCGTAAGGAATCTGGTAACGACCCTTATTAATACCGGTCTTATCAAAGATAACGAGTTCAGCCATACGGCTGGTAACGATCTTCTGGCCTTCGTTTTCAACGGTTTCCACCATATCCAGTTCGACGTGACCGTCAACCAGAGCCTTCTTGTCGCTTTCGACAGTCAGACGGGAGGCTGCACCACCCACGTGGAAGGTACGGAGGGTAAGCTGAGTACCCGGTTCACCGATGGACTGTGCTGCGAGCACACCCACGGCTTCGCCCAGGTCAACAGGGCGACCAGAAGCAAGCATACGGCCATAGCACTTGGAGCAGATACCGGTGCGAGAATCGCAGGTCAGCACGGAACGCATCTTGATGTGTTCCAGACCGGTAGCGGTAATCTTAGCCAGGTCACGTTCGGTGACCAGTTCGCCAGCCTTGACGATGACTTCGCCAGTCACCGGATGCTTGATGTCATCCACGGGTGCACGACCCAGGAGACGTTCTTCAAGAGCGATGATAGTATCGTCACCGTCCTTGAATGCAGAAACTTCGATACCGTTGGTAGTACCGCAATCTTCTTCGGTAACCACCAAGTCCTGTCCTACGTCAACCAGACGGCGGGTCAAGTAACCAGCGTCAGCGGTCTTCATAGCGGTATCAGCCAAACCCTTACGAGCACCGTGAGAGGAAATGAAGTATTCCATCACGTTCAGGCCTTCACGGAAGCAGGACTTAATCGGGTTTTCAATAACTTCACGACCATCCAGAGACTTGGTCGGCTTCTGCATAAGACCACGCATACCGGACAGCTGCTTAATCTGTTCACGGCTACCACGAGCGCCGGAATCAGCCATCATGTAAACGGGGTTGAAGCCATCGCGGTCACCGGAAAGGAGTTCCCACTGCTTGGCAGCAACGTCAGAAGTAGTCTTGGACCAAACGTCAACGGTCTGGTTGTAACGTTCACCGTCGGTAATCACACCGTCTTCGTACAGACCACGAATCTTGGAGATTGCGTCAGCGGCCTTGTCCAGCATTTCCTGCTTTTCCTTGGGGATCACCATTTCGGCGATAGCCACAGAGGAACCGGCGCGAGTTGCCCACTTATAACCGTTGGCCTTCAGGTCATCCAGGTAGTCAACCGTTACGCGGTTGCCGGTACGACGGTACAGGTCATCGATGGACTTGGCGATAACCTTCTTACCGAAGGTTTCGTTTGCGTAGCCCAGGGCGTTGGGAACGAATTCGTTGAAGATGATTCGACCGACAGTGGTCTTAATAACGTTTTCTTCCTTGAGGGTAAGGAACTTCACCTTGTCGCCAGCCTTGACATTGACTTCAACATTGCCAAAGTCATCAGCTTCTTCGCGGAGGCAGACGCAATCCTTTTCCACAGCGCCGATGTAGATCTTGCGACCTGCAGGGAGCTTCAGGTATACGTAGGCGTTCAGGTCGACGCAGCCGTTTTCGTAGGCGCGGATGGCTTCAGCCGGATCGTAGAAGTGCATGCCTTCGCCCTTGCGACCCGGACGGGGCTTGGTCAGGTAGTACAGACCCAGCACGATGTCCTGGCCCGGCACAGCAATCGGCTGACCGGAAGCGGGGTGAAGAATGTTGTTGGAAGACAGCATGATGACGCGGCATTCCAACTGGGTTTCGAAAGACAGCGGAAGGTGGCAAGCCATCTGGTCACCGTCGAAGTCTGCGTTAAATGCAGTACAGACGAGGGGGTGGAGGCGAATTGCATTACCTTCAATGAGTTTCGGGTAGAAGGCCTGGATACCGAGACGGTGCAGAGTAGGAGCACGGTTCAGCATCACCGGATGGTCTTCGATAATCTGTTCGAGAATGTCCCAAACTTCAGGACGTTCTGCGTCCACATACTTCTTGGCAGACTTGAGGGTATATACGATACCTTCTTCTTCCAGGCGCTGGATGATGAACGGCTTGTAAAGTTCCAAAGCCATGCGCTTCGGGAGACCGCACTGGTGCATGCGAAGTTCCGGGCCAACCACAATAACAGAACGGCCGGAGTAGTCAACACGCTTACCGAGGAGGTTCATACGGAAGCGACCCTGCTTACCCTTCAGGAGTTCAGCGAGGCTCTTCATGGGACGTGCGGAACCGGCACGGGCCGTGCGACGGCCACTGTCGAACAGCTGGTCAACAGCTTCCTGCAACATACGCTTTTCGTTGCAGAGAATGACGTTCGGGGCACGGATATCAATCAGCTTCTTCAAGCGATTGTTACGGTTGATCACGCGACGATAGAGTTCGTTCAAGTCGGAAGTTGCGAAACGGCCACCTTCCAGGGGAACGAGAGGACGCAGATCGGGCGGAATAACCGGAAGTACGTCAAGAATCATCCAGGACGGCTGGTTTGCGAGCAAACGAGCTTCGTTAGGATACTTGACACGGAATTCTTCGTAAGCGTCTGCCACGATGAAGTTTTCGTGGGAAGCTTCGTAGGAAGCCTTGAATTCTGCAACGGCTTCGGCGAGGCCACGGAGCCAGGGCTGCTGAGCGTCCTGCTTCATTGCCTTTTCCGGATTTTCGTAGTAGTCGCGGAAGCTTTCGCGCTGAGACTTCAGGAAGGCGTCCACAACCTTGAGGCGCTTGAGAGCGTCATCCTGCTTGGTCTTGGACTTGGACTGAGCCTGCACGCGGAGGTCAGCAGAAAGTGCAGCCAGATCAACGCGGTCGAGGAGCTGCTTAATAGCGGAAGCACCCATCTTGGCGTCGAACTGACGACCTTCGTTGGAAAGGTCCTGATACTGAGCTTCGTCAATGAGAGTGTTGGGTTCCAGATCGGTGGTACCCGGATCGATCACTACATACTTTTCGTAGTAGATGATGTTGTCCAGATCCTTGGTGGAAAGGTTCAGGAGAGCACCGATAACACAGGGCTGGTTACGGACGAACCAGGTGTGAGTCAGAGGAATGGCCAATTCGATATGGCCCATGTACTTACGGCGTACGTTGGAGTGAGTCACTTCAACACCGCAACGGTCGCAAACCACACCCTTATAACGGATGCGCTTGAACTTACCGCAGTTACATTCCCAGTTCTTAACAGGTCCGAAGATCTTTTCGCAGAAAAGACCATCCTTTTCGGGCTTGAAAGAGCGGTAGTTGATGGTTTCCGGCTTGGTCACTTCACCATGGGACCAGCTGCGGATCATTTCCGGAGCGGCGAGGTGAATCGAAATATCGCCAGAATTGTCGCGTTCAATTTCTTCGACCATTTTACTTATCTCCATTGGTCTGAATATTGAGACCCAAAGAACGAACTTCGCGGATCATAACGTTAAAGGATTCAGGTACACCCGGCTTCGGAGTGTTCTGGCCATGAACGATGGCATCATAGACCTTGGAACGGCCCTGGACATCGTCAGACTTGACGGTGAGGAGTTCCTGCAAGGTGTATGCGGCACCGTATGCTTCCATTGCCCACACTTCCATTTCACCGAAGCGCTGACCACCGAACTGGCTCTTACCGCCAAGAGGCTGCTGAGTAACCAGTGCGTAGGAACCGATAGAACGAGCATGAATCTTGTCGTCTACCAAGTGGCCCAGCTTCAGGTAGTACATGTAACCGATAGTCACGGGGTTCAGGAAGGCTTCGCCAGTCTTACCGTCGTAAAGCTTTGCCTTACCGATAATCTTGCCGTTGTCCGGATCCATTTCGTAGTTAACGATGGGGTTCTTTTCGTAGGCCTTCTTCAGTTCTTCACAAATGTCTTCGAACTTGGCACCGTCGAACACGGGGGTGGTCACCTTGAAGCCGAGAGTCTTTGCAGCCCAGCCCAAGTGCACTTCAAGCACCTGACCGATGTTCATACGAGAAGGCACGCCCAGCGGGTTCAGAAGGATCTGAAGCGGACGACCGTCTTCGGTGAACGGCATGTCTTCGACCGGAACGATCTTGGACACAACACCCTTGTTACCATGGCGACCTGCCATCTTGTCACCGATGGAGAGGCAACGCTTCTTGGCGATGTAAACCTTGACGGACTTGAGAACGCCCGGCTTCAGTTCGTCGCCCTTAGTCACCTTGTCAATTTCCTTTTCCATGGTGCGGGTAAGGGTATCCAGATTGTCGCGTGCAACGAGGACGAGAGTCAGGACCTGTTCCTGGAGTTCGTCATCGCCCACCACGAAGGTAGAGGCCGGAGAAACCTTGGTCACGTCGATAGCGGCCAGGTTCTGTTCGGTATAGGTCTGACCTTCGCGAATCAGGAGTTCATGGGTTTCATTGTCCATCACCTTGCCGGCAGCCTTACCGCCGAGAAGTTCGAACAAGTGTTCGGAGCAAGCAACCTTGATCTTGTCGATCTGAGTCTGGAAGTTGCTACGGATTTCGTTAATGGTTTCCTGATCCTTTTCCTTGCTGTTCTTGTCAGCCTTGTCCTTCTTGCTGAAGACGCGGGTTTCAAGAACGATACCCTTCATTCCCGGAGGAGCCTTCAGAGAAGAATCGCGGACGTCGCCAGCCTTTTCACCGAAGATGGCGCGGAGGAGACGTTCTTCCGGAGAGAGTTCGGTTTCGCCCTTCGGGGTAACCTTACCGACGAGGATGTCGTCTGCGGTGACTTCAGCACCGACACGGACAACACCGTTTTCGTCCAGGTTGCGGAGAGCTTCTTCACCGACGTTAGGAATTTCACGGGTCAGTTCTTCAGGACCACGCTTGGTTTCACGAACTTCCATTTCGTATTCTTCGATATGGATAGAAGTGAAGGTGTCCTTAATAGCCAATTCTTCGGAAATGATAACTGCGTCTTCGTAGTTATAACCATTCCACGGCAAGAAGCCGATGAGGATGTTCTTACCGAGAGCCAGTTCACCGTGGTCGGTGGACACGCCGTCAGCCAGCACGTCGCCAGCCTTGACGAAGTCACCAACGTTGACGATGGGCTTCTGGTTAATGCAGGAATCCTGGTTGGAACGTTCGAACTTACGGAGAACGTATTCGTCGATAGGATCCTTGCCGAGGAATTCATAGTCTTCGCCGAGACCGGTCAGCGGAACGAAGGAACCGTCAACCATGTTACCGCGCTGAACAGTGACGTTGCGTGCGTCAACGAAGGTAACCATACCGTCGTGCTTTGCACGGACAACGGTACCCGAGTCGAGAGCGGCGCGACGTTCCAGGCCAGTGCCCACAACGGGAGCTTCTGCACGGAGCAGAGGCACAGCCTGACGCTGCATGTTAGAGCCCATCAAGGCACGGTTAGCATCGTCATGTTCGAGGAACGGAATAAGACCTGCAGCCACAGACACGATCTGCATCGGGGCCACGTCCATGAGGTCGATACGTTCGGTTTCGTTGTCTTCGGGTTCGAAGGAATCCTGACGCATAACGTGGACATATTCGCTCTTGTCGCGGACGATGACGTAGCCGTCCATGTCGCCCTTGAAGCGGTTGTCTTCGTCAAGTTCGGTAGAAGCCGGAGCAACCTTGAAGGCGTCTTCTTCATCTGCAGTGAGGCAGGTGATGTAGCTAGAAACGATCTGTTCGACAGCGTCGCCAGCCTGTTCGTAGTCGGGAGTGCCTTCGAAGTTTTCAACGGTGAAACCGTTGCGGTAGTAAGTAACCTGACCTTCGGTGTCCTTGAAAGCGAATACCTTGTTCACAAAACCATCGAACAGGTCACGCTGGGTGTTGTCCAGGTTCATACGAACAAAGTCTGCCTGTTTCTTGGAAAGTTCGAGTTCCAGGAACAGGTGCGGATCGTGTACGAAAGCCTTGAAGATACCGAAGTGCCACTTGGCTTCCGGAACCTTTACAATGTTGCCCTTGGCATCCTTGAAGTCAACGAGGCCCACGATACGGTACGGGGTTTCGATGAAGCCGAAGTGGTTAACCACGGCGAAGGATGCGAGAGAGTTGATAAGACCGATGTTAGGACCTTCCGGAGTTTCGATCGGGCAGAGACGGCCGTAGTGAGTGTAGTGCACGTCACGGACTTCGAAGCCTGCGCGTTCGCGGGAAAGACCACCGGGGCCGAGAGCGGACAGACGACGCTTATGAGTAAGTTCAGAAAGCGGGTTCATCTGGTCCATGAACTGGGACAGCTGGCTGGAGCCGAAGAAGGCCTGCACAACAGTAGACACCATGCGGGTGTTCACCAGTTCGCGAGGAGTGGTCTGTTCGTCTTCGCCGTGGAGAGTGAGGTTTTCACGGATCACACGGGACATGCGGGACAGGCCCACAGAAATCTGGTTAGCAAGAAGTTCGCCAACGGAACGGGTACGACGGTTGCCCAAGTGGTCGATATCGTCGAGAGCGTAACCTTCGGTGCCGTTGTAGAGACCAACCATGTAGACGATGATGGCGAGGAAGTCTGCCTTGCTCATGGTCATGGTGGTGAGGGACGGGATCTTGAATTCCGGGCCCTGTTCTGCGAGCACGCTGCGAATTTCAGCCTTGCTGTAAATCTTGGAGTTCAGGCGGTAACGACCGACTTCACCAAGGTCATACTTATGAGGATCGGAAATGAACTGGCTGTCGAAGTAGATTTCGGCAGTGCGCATATCCGGAGCTTCATCCTGCTGCTGGTGGGTCACGGAGTAGATTGCCTTGAGAGCATCTTCGCGAGACTTGGTCTTGTCTGCAGCCAGGGTGTAGTGGATGAGGAGGTTGTCTTCTTCCTTGGAGAGGAGGACGATCTTCTCGACGCGGTTTTCGATGAGGCGGCTCAGCTTCTTGTCGTCGATAACAGTGTTTGCTTCGAGGATGATTTCGCCGGTAGCTTCGTCGATGACGTCTTCAAATACAATGCGGTCGATGAGAGCGCAGACACCGTTTTCGTCGTACTGTTCAGCCATTTCTGCAACAACGACTTCGTCTGTCTTCTTGTAGAAGAGCTTCAGGATGTCCTGCGTGGTTTCGAAACCGATGCAACGAAGCATGGCGGTTGCAGCCAACTTCTTCTTGCGGTCGATAATGAGGTAAAGGATGTCGCCTTCGGTGTTGAATTCAACCCAGGCGCCGCGGTGCGGGATAATACGGCTCTTGTAGTCGTCACGACCGGAAATCTGCATTTCCTTGTCGAAGCTGACACCGTAGGAACGATGCAACTGAGAAACGACAACGCGTTCAGCGCCATTGACGATGAACGTACCGTTTGCGGTCATGATCGGGAGGTCGCAAACCAGAACGTCATTCTTGACTTCTTCCTTGAGCTTGCGGTCTTCGCCGTCTTCTTCAAAAATCTGCAAAGACAGAGTGGCGAACATTTCCATGGAATAGGTAAGTCCACGTTCGCGGCACTCGGGGATGCTGTATTTCGGGATACCGAAATAGTAACCTTCGTAATTAAGGGAATAGAGACCCTTGACGTCAGTAATTGGGAAAATGTCCTGGAACACGCGTTCCAAGCCAACCTTGAGACGTTTTTCTTGCGGAATATCCTTCTGGAGGAATTGCTCGTACGAAGCCTTCTGGACTTCAATCAGGTACGGGAGTTCCAACTGGAATTTGTTGGAGGAGTATGACTTTCTCTCCGTGGTCATTTGAAATACCTCATCCGGTAAAGAGCTAAATGTTGGCACCAAAGGTAGAAAAATATTAAGAATGACTATCTTCTTGACCTTGTTGCCATGGGCTTTTTTCGGTAGAAAAAGCAGAAAATCTTAATACACCAAAAGCCCGCACGAAAGTGCAGGCGATTGGCGTATAAAAGATTCAGTGAAGTGAAAGCATTACTTCAGAGCGACCTTTGCTCCGAGATCTTCCAGTTCCTTCTTGAGCTTTTCAGCGTCAGCCTTCGGCATAGCTTCCTTAACGACGCTGTTGGCCTTTTCGACGAGGTCCTTAGCTTCCTTAAGGCCGAGACCGGTGATAGCGCGGACAGCCTTGAGGACGTCCATCTTCTTAGCACCGCATTCGACGAGGATGACGTCGAATTCAGTCTTTGCTTCTTCAGCAGGAGCAGCTGCAGCTGCCATAACTACGGCGCCACCAGCAGCGGCTTCAATGCCGTGGGTTTCCTTGAGGTAGTCAGCCAAAGCCTTGGCTTCGAGAAGGGTAAGACCAACGATTTGATCGCCCAATGCCTTGATATCAGTTGCCATGATGTGTTTCTCCGATTATTCCGTTTAAATTTTTTGGTTTGTGGTTTGTTGTTAAGCTTCCGGTGCGGCTTCAGCTTCTGCTGCAGGTGCTGCTTCGGAGCCCGATGCTTCTTCCAGCTTTTCCTGGAGGGTCTTGATCTGACCAGCGATAGTGGAACCAGGTCCGAGAGCGATGGAGACGATCATTGCGATCATACCCTTGCGATCCGGAATCTTAGCGAGGTTCACGACTTCGGTGCCAGGCATCGGCTTACCATCGAGGTAAATGCTCTTGGCGATCAAGAAATCGGGGTTAGCTTTGTGGAATGCTTCAATTTCGCGAGCCGGCAGAAGAGGATCTTCTTCGAAACCAACCATGACGGAAGTTGCGCCAGTCAGCTGGTCTTCGAGACCTTCTACACCGAGAGCAGCGAGCACGCGCTTGAGAAGAGTATTCTTCACAGCCTTGTACTGCACGCCCTTAGCGCTGAGGGACTTGCGAAGGGCATTGTCCTTTTCAACGGTCAAGCCTTGATAGTTGAGCAGGTAGACAGCGGTAGCACCCTTGAAGGATTCTACGAGAGCGTCCACAGTCTGTTGTTTTTTAACTACAGCTTTCATGGTATCTCCTAGCGTGTCAGTGCCATATCAAGTTTAATGCCCGGAGCCATAGTTGCGGACAACGTAAGGCTCTTAATATAGGTGCCCTTAGAAGATTGCGGCTTAGCCTTGACAACAGAGTCGATAACAGCCTTGGTATTTTCAACCAGCTGATCGAGGCTGAAGGAGAGCTTGCCAACGGGGGCGTGAACGTTTGCACCCTTGTCGACGCGGTATACAATCTTACCGGCCTTCAGTTCCTTGACGGTCTGTGCAACGTTAACGGTCACAGTACCAGCCTTGGGGGACGGCATCATACCACGGGGGCCAAGAACGCGAGCCACCTTACTAATCACCGGCATCATGTCGGGAGTAGCAACGACGGCGTCAAAGTCCAGCCAGCCTTCCTGAATCTTCTGAACCAAGTCGGCACCACCAGCGTAGTCAGCGCCAGCGTTCTGTGCAACTTCAATGTTATTGTCCTTGCAGAAAACGAGAACGCGAACCTGACGACCGGTACCATGCGGAAGCACGACAGTGCCACGAACCACTTGGTCGGAATGTTTTGGGTCCACACCGAGATTGAAGTGGATTTCGACAGTCTGGTCGAACTTCAATTCGGACTTTTTAAGGATTTCGATTGCTTCATTCAGACCGTAAGCTTTGTTACGTTCGATGGATTCAGCAATCTTTTTGTATTTTTTTCCTCTGAACATGAAATTTTCCTGTCAGATACGTAACGGTGAATTACCTGCCTCAGTCAACCACTTCAACACCCATGGAGCGGGCAGTACCAGCAACCATGCGCATAGCGGCTTCGAGGTCGATTGTGTTTAGATCCGGCATCTTCTTTTGGGCGATTTCCTGGATCTGGGCCTTGGTGATCTTGCCAACTTTCTTACGGTTGGGTTCGCCAGAGCCACTTTCAATGCCGACAGCCTTCTTGATGAGGGCCGGAACCGGCGAAACCTTCGTGATGAAGGTAAAGCTCTTATCAGCGTAGACGGTAATAACCACGGGAATGATCATTCCCTTGGCATCCTGAGTCTTAGCGTTGAACTGCTTACAGAACTCCATAATGTTCACACCCTTCTGACCAAGGGCGGGACCTACCGGAGGAGCCGGATTAGCTGCACCACCGGGAATCTGGAGCTTAATATAACCTGTGATTTTCTTTGCCACTGTATTATCTCCGTTTCAAAAACCGTACGTTATGCGTTGTCGGATTCAACCTGGTTAAAGGCGAGTTCAACAGGTGTAGAACGACCGAACACAGTTACCATGACCTTGATCTTGGCATCCATGATTTCGTCTACGACGCCCACAAAGTCCTTGAAGGGACCTTCCTTGATGCGGACATTTTCGCCAATCTTATACGGAATTTGGATCACGTCTCCGGAATCACTAGGATCAACTCCCAGAAGACGATCGACCTCGCTCTGTGCTAAAGGAATGGCCACGCGCTTAGTCGGGGTCATTCCCAAGAAATGGGTGACGCCATTAATGTTCATCACCAAATGCTGGGTGAGCTCGTCCAGCACCATTTCAATAATAACGTAAGTCGGCATCATGTTCTGGACAGAAACGTGACGACGACCGCGAACTGTAGAAGCCACTTCGCGAGTCGGTACGATAATCTGACCGAACTTTTCTTGAACGCCTTCGCGTTCAATCATCTGCTCGATACGTTTCTTAATGTTGTTTTCTTGACCGGAAAAGGTGTGAATGGCATACCAACGCATCATAATTAACCTCTTCCCATAATCTTGTCAACGATCCAAGAGAGACCTACGTCTAACCCAGCAATATATACACCCATAACGACGCTGAAAAGCATCACCACCATGGTAGAACCTTTAAGTTCTTCCCAAGTGGGCCAAGTAACTTGCTTCAATTCTTGGATGGATTCTTTGATATATTGCTGAATCTTACGCATAATGACTCCAGGAAGTGAGCAGGTCGGGAGGGACTCGAACCCCCAACCAACGGTTTTGGAGACCGTGACTCTACCAATTGAGCTACCGACCTATTCGGACTTCCTTACTTGGTTTCCTTGTGAACGGTATGCTTGCGGCAGAACGGGCAGTACTTCTTGTATTCTACGCGAGAAGGATGAAGACGCTTATTCTTGTCGCAGTCATAATTGCGCTGATTGCATTCGGTGCATTCGAGCGTGATGAGTTCTCTAGGCATTATATATTATCCGATTACTTGATGATTTCGGTTACAGAACCAGCACCAACGGTACGGCCACCTTCACGGATAGCAAAGCGGAGCTGCTTTTCCATTGCGACAGGAGCGATCAGAGTGGTGTGGATAGTGACGGTGTCACCCGGGGTCACCATTTCGACACCTTCCGGCAGCTGGATGGTACCAGTAACGTCGGTGGTGCGGAAGTAGAACTGGGGACGATAGCC
>NZ_FRAX01000024.1 GCF_900142465.1 Fibrobacter sp. UWH6 | reverse complement strand
TGTAGATGTACAGATAGCCTACGAATGGGAATCGGAATCGAGAGAATCATCTAGCAAGGCTGCCTAAATGCTTCCACACATGTTGATGATGCCTCATTTTTTTTATCCTGCACCTTCGAACCTAATTCAGCTAAGGAACTAAAGTTCCTAGTTTCGTACAGCTCGCGGGATTGGATCCTTCACTTCGTTCAGGATGACGCACCTGCGGTGCGTCACCTCTCCAGCGGGAGCATCAAGATCCTTGACTTTCTGCTGTAATTGTAGTGATCGCGCTTGGTCTTGGGGAGTTCCTCCACAGTACCATCCACAAAGCCGAAATGGTAGAACCAGTCCAGCGCCTGGGTAGTCAAGAGGAACAGCTTCTTGCAACCCTTCATGCGACCAACGGAAATCAGGTGGCGGACAATGGCGTCGCCAATGCCCGACTTACGATAGTTGGCGCCAACGGCAATGCCAGCCACTTCGGCCATACCATCCTCAAATTCATGGAGGGCGCCGCAACCGTGAATGCTGTTATCGATGCTGTACACCACATAGTCCGAAAGCTTTTCGGAGATGCTTTCCTGAGTACGGGGCACCAGGAATCCCTTGTCGATATAGTCCTGCATAATGCGGAGGATATCGGGAATATCTTCCATGGTGGCCGGGCGGATACTAGAGTACTGGTTGGCGTACACCATGGTACCGTCACCACGGGCAGAGAACACTTCCTGCAGCAAGCTTCCCTGAAATTCACCGCTGAGCAAGTGGACACGGTTGGCGCCAGCCTCGCAAGCGTGAATGGCATTCATCAAGTAATCCATCTGGGCGAAATTCAAGACGTCAGAATTCAATTCCAGAAGTTCCTTGGCCTGGTCCACATCCATAGCAGAAATCAAACCTTTATCGGTAGGTTCCAGATACTTGGTATTCCTACCCGTCACGAGACCGCCAAGCTTGATACCGTTCTGGTTACCGATGAAGAACAGCTTTCCCACCTTCATGTACTTGCAAAGTTCGGTAGCCAGTTCCGTAGAACTGATATTGTAGGCATGACCAATCTTGTTCCAGCCGATAGGTGCAATGATAGGCACGAAATCTTCGTTCAGCAATTGGTCCAGAGTATCCTTCTGTACGCGTTCGATGCGTCCGGTGCGCATATAATCCACACCGTTGATCACGCCCATGCTGCGGGCCAAAATCCAGTTGCCCTGAATACCGCGAAGGCCGCTTGCCGTCAAATGACTCATAATGTGCTGGGCCGCACCTAGAGAAGCCTGTTCCACGTGGGGCAAGGCCTGCTCACTGGTAAGACGTACGCCACAATGGAACTTGGTTTCTACGTTCCAGGCCTTGAGCTGGGCGTCGATACTATTGCGGGTACCCGGCACGATAATGATCTTTACCCCAGTCTTGTGGAGCAAGGCGATATCACGCATGAGCACAGGGAAAAGCGGATGGCTCATGAGATCGTCTTCGATCTTCAACACAAACAGCTGGCCCTTGAAGCGTTCCATATACCCGAACACTTCGCGAATGAAACCTGCTATTTCAAAATGCTGGGAAGTAAAGTCATTTGGATTCATAAACTCAATAATAAAAAAATTGGTTCAGAAACAAAATGGCATAACGAAAAGAAAACAAAAAGAAAAACCGCGGGAAGTTAACCGCGGCCTTTCTTGAGAGAGAAAGAAAACTCTTACTTGGCAGGCTTGGCCTCAGCGGGGGCTGCAGGCTTGGCTTCGGCGGGGACTGCTTCTGCAGGCTGCGCGGCGGCACCATCCGTTGCGGCGGGAACGGCTTCAGCAGCCGGTGCTGCAACGCCTTCCTCAGCAGGCGGAACTTCTGCGAAGACCTTCAGCAATTCCACTTCGAACACCAGCATGGCATTGGCAGGAATCATGGGAGGTACGCCAGCCTCACCATAAGCCAGGTCGCTAGGAATCCAGGCCTTCACCTTGGAACCCTCCTTGAGAACCTGCAGCAGGTCCTGCCAACCGGCAATGACCGCATTCACCGGGAATTCCAGCGGTTCTCCGCGCTTTACGCTATTGTCAAATTCAGTACCATCCAGCAGGGCACCCACATAATGCACCTGGACCTTGTCGCTAGCCTTGGGAGAAATGCCGGTACCTTCGGTAATCACCTTGTACTGTACACCCTTGGGAGTCAGCTTCACGGTAGGATCCTGCTTGTTCTTTTCCAGGAACTTGTTCTGTTCATCCAGAGCCTTCTGGGCAGCGGCCTTTGCATCGGCTTCCTTGTTCTGCTGCATCAGCAGGAGCAAGTCCTGAAGGGCACTTTCTGCCGTAGAATCATCCATCAGGACCTTACGGTTGGAATCCACCACATCCTGGATGGCGCTCATCAAGAGCATCATGTTCACGGGAGCATTCACATTGGCAATAGCCTTACCCAGGTCCATACCCAGGGCATAGCTGTAACGGTCAGTCTTGTTTGCAAAACCGGCACCGGGAACAGCCACAGAAGCCTTGGCACCACTGGCTTCGGCAGAAACGGCTGCGGAATCGGCAGGGGCGGAACCAGCAGCTGGGGCAGCGGGATCCACAGCGGGTTTTTGAGAACCACCACATGCAGCCATGGCTGCGCAAACGGAAATTGCAGAAAAAAGACGGACAAAACTCATGTTAATTCCTTTATAATCAGTGACTTACTGCACATCAATTTACAAAAAAGTGTGTCGGGGAACACGCCGTGAACACTTTTTAGCGGCTAAAAAATAGCGAAAAAGAATCCCCCAGGGCATCCATTTTTGGCAGAAATCGCCGTTTTTGAATAGAAAAACGCCACTTTTATCCAAAACTACATTCGGGAAACCCATTTAGAACCGCCCCAAACCGTAAACTTGCGTAAACAAAAACCCTTTGAAAGGTACAAGAAAATTACTAACTTACAACGCCAAGAAAGAGAGTGTAAGGAAATTGTATGAATTACCGCTTTGAAAATTACATTGAATCGGCTTCTGCAAGCAAGAAAAACTTCGAACGTGACCTTGAAGGTATCAAGGCCTCCCTCCAGTCGTCTATCCAGGGCAAAACCTCCACCTTTACGGTTCAGCCCGCAAAGACCGGCTGGCTCAAGGGCAGCCTTTCCTACCCCTGGGTACTGATTTGCAGTATCGCTCCGGCCCTGAAGGAAATTTTCTAATAGATATCCCTATCTTGCATTTCATTTTATGAAAAACGCCGCCTGTTTAAACAGCGGTGTTTTTTTATGCTCTTATTTTTTTATTTCCGCATATTTAAAACATCATACCTTATTTTTAAATTTGAACCATAAGAAAATTAAACCTGGAGACCAATATGGCAGCTCTCGTTTTGGACGGCAAGGCTCTTGCCAAGACCACTGAAGAAGAACTCAGCGCACGCGTCGCAAAGCTCAAGGAAAAGACCGGCAAGACCCCGATCCTCGCCACCATCCTCGTCGGCGACGATCCCGCTTCCGCAACCTATGTGAAGATGAAGGGTAATGCCTGCGCTCGCGTGGGCATGGACAGCATCAAGGTCATCATGCCCCAGGACACCACTACCGAACAGCTCCTGGCCAAGATCCAGGAACTGAACAACAATCCGGACGTCCACGGCATTTTGCTGCAGCACCCGGTTCCCCGTCAGATTGACGAACGCGCCGCTTTCGAAGCAATCGACGCCCGTAAGGACGTTGACGGCGTGACCTGCCTGGGCTTCGGCCGTATGTCCATGGGCGAAAAGGCCTATGGCTGCGCCACCCCCCAGGGCATTATGCGTCTTTTGAAGGCTTACAATGTGGAACTCTCCGGCAAGCACGCTGTTGTTGTTGGCCGTTCCGCAATTCTCGGCAAGCCCATGGCCATGATGCTGTTGAACGCAAACTGCACCGTTACCATTTGCCACTCCAAGACCCCCAACGTTCCGGAATTGGTGAAGCAGGCAGACATCGTCGTTGGCGCTGTAGGCAAGCCTGAATTCATCAAGAAGGAATGGATCAAGCAGGGCGCTGTGGTTGTTGACGCCGGTTACCATCCGGGTGGCGTTGGCGACTGCGAAAAAGGTATGGAAGAAGTTTCCAGCGCATACACCCCGGTTCCGGGCGGCGTTGGTCCCATGACTATCAACACCCTCATCTACCAGAGTGTTGAATCTGGCGAGAAGTATCTGAGCCGAGTGTAGCGCCGAAGGCGCAAAAGCACATTCTCGGCTAATCGCAGAAGGTGCGTCGCGGCAGTTCCGCGGCAAGCAAAAAACTCGGTCGCTTTACGGCACCGAGTTTTTTTATTTCTTGAAGGTAGGAATTATTTCAAACAAAAATGCCTCTCTGCAGAATAATCTGCAAAGAGGCGGTTTTTAGGAGAATAAGAGAGAGATTTAATTACTTGCGGACGCGAATGGTCTGGGTAGCCTTACCAGCAACACCGTAGCGCATAACATAGGCGCCATTGCGCAGCGTTCCGTTAATGCCCTTCCATGCTTCCTGAGCGGAACCGGCAAAGACGTTTGCAGACTTGACCAGCTGACCGTTCATATCGAAAATCTGGCACTTGATCAATCCTGCGCCTGCATCCATCAGGATAGTGTTGGCAATCTTGACCAGTTCACCATTGCCTTCAAACTTGATCCAGTCCACATTCAAATTGTTGTCATTGATGGTCAGGCGCAGAATCTGCTTTCCGGCAGCCAGTTCCAATTCACCCGCTTCGACTTCGGTATAAGTATTCCAGTCACCCATGTTCTTGATTGCGGCATCCAGAGTGGCGGTACCCACAGAAACAGTTACAGAACCATCGGCACCATTACCAGTAGCGCCATTCACGGTCACCTTGTACTTGCCAGCAGCCTTCACATCGATGGTGTATTCGTAGTAGTCGCCAGCAGTGGTATAACCAGCGGCATAGCCTGCACCGGCCACAACGACGCCAGCATCATCTGTACGATAAGCGGTTCCATCATTTTTGGCCTGGCTGTGGGAATAGGCATTCACGTCGTAATTTTCTGCTTCCACAGTACCCGGAATTTCGATAGCGCCCTTAAAGGGATTGCCTTCGGCAGAAGCACTGGAAGAAGGTTCAGTAGAAGTGCTGGAACCCGGGTCCACCACAGCGGCGCCATCAGAAGAGAGCACAATGTCGCCACCATTGGGAACAGCATCAAAGTAGATGTAGCCATCCTTGATGGAGGCTTCGATGGCCTTGCCATCCTGGGTTGCGGAAACCTTGGTCCAGCTGCTCTTGACGCGAATGGACAAAGGATAGTTGTACTTGGAAATGTTGTCGGCGATGCTATGGGTAAGGGTATAGCTCATGCTGGTGGCGGAAGAAGACTTTTCAGTAATCTTCGCAGCCTTGCGTTCCTTGATGTACATGGCAACATGTCCCATGGGAGCAACCCAGATCTTGGAATCGTTCTGCTTTGCCCAACTGAGAGCGCCGTCGATGGCGCTAAGGTCCGTGGGAGAATAGGTAGCGTAACCATTGCTCTTGCCCTGGAAACCGTGAGTCAGGAACGAAACCCAGCCACCCTGCTGGATAGCCTTTTGCATTTGGCCAGTAAAGTCATTAGTGCTCTTGATGTCTCCCTCGGAGCCAGTCATGGTGGCGGGAACCTTGGTCCAGTCGCTGGGACCGTCCTTGCCCGAGATATCGGGCACACCCTGCCAGGAACCATTACAGATACGGCCAACAACGTAGTTCTGGCTCACAGAGGATGCACTGGGGGACTTACAGTTAGGATAAGCCAACGTGACAACGCCATAATTCTGGGAAATCTTGCCATTGATGGTATTTCTTGAGGAAGCCGATTCGTTATCAGGCATGGGGTTTCCATGATTATCGCTATGGCTTGCAATTTCGTGGCCATTATCAGCCATACCCTGGAAGCCACTCCAGTTAGGATTCCAAGTCGTCACAAGGTTAAAAGTACCCTTATAGCCGTACTTGTCAAATACCGGGGCGGCGTCAGTCACATGACTGGGAGCACCATCATCAAAAGTAAAGCTTGCCGCACCCTGACGGAAACCTGCCCAGGTTGCAATTTCCTGAGCCTGTACAGAAGCAAAAAGGCTGCCGATCACAGTTGCAGCAACAAAATATTTCCTTGATAGATTCATAACACATCTCCGCCTAAAAAGGCATAACTCTCTGAATCTATAAATACATTTTTCTAGTCCAACATGGACTATTTTTTAGGCGTTTCCGTTGTTGCTAATTACAACAACTGCTGATTCTATTTAACACAGCTTAGACAGGAAGGCCTTGGCATCTTCGCAGATCACCATCTTCTTTCCTAACAGCGACTGCAGACGTTCCAGGTCTGGATGCCCCTGCTGTTCATAAACAATCACGCGCTTGAACCGTTCGCGGTGCCGCAATAAAAATTCCAAATTGTTAATGTCGCTCTTGGGGAAACCGTAACCCACGAAGAAAATATCCTCCGCCTGCTTCAGGTAGTAATCGGCCTTGCTCCAGAGCAAGTTAAAGAGACTTCCGCGCAAGAAGCTTTCCTTGGCGTGGGCCATGGGAATATAGATGGGCGTATCTTCGCAATAGATGGGAAAACTGCGATCCCCCGGCTCCACCTGGCACACACTATTGAGATCCAGCGTGTCGGTCACCCCCTTGAGGGCATACCAGTTCAGGGAACCGTGAAGTTTGATCAAGTCGACGGTACGGCCGGTGTTGGCGCGTCGGGCAGTACGGTCAGCCGGCTCAATACGGACACCATAATCTACGGCCACCTGCCAGGACAGTTCTTCGTCGGAATAGATTGCCTTTTCAATCAGGGTATCGTAGTTGAAACTGAGAAGCAATGTATCGCGGGCACCGGCGCCAGAACAGTTGACGCAACGTCTGAGGAACGTCCGCAAGACCTTCGCCGAACTGGCATCCAGCGATTCTTCGCGACTGATAGCATTGGCAATAAAGCGAAGCAGTTCAAAACGCAGGGACGCATGATACAGGCGCTCCCGCTCCCCCGGGAAAATCTGGGCAGACAGAATGGACGTGGCCAAGGTCTCGATATCCAGATAATCCTTGCAACCATTGCACAAATCCAGAAACTTCCTGCAATAATCGCGAAAATGAGGGAATTCGTCGGGAATCCCTGCAGGAACCAGATTATTCAGGTCCCGAAGGGTCGGCATCTGGGGGCAAAAGGACTTACTGAAGCCCGACCCAAGCACGATAATTCGACGATATGCGTTTTTCGAAACACTCATGGTAGTGAATGTAATCAAAAAAGGCAGACTTTATTTGAAGAAATTTAAAAAAGTTTACAATGAAACGTCTAAAAAAGCATCCAACCCGTATCAAGGCCGGTCACGGGGACAAATCGTCTCACGGCACCAACATCCCCGGATTCCTGGTCCTTACCGATGACCACGGCCAAACCCGTCAGGAAGTTCATCCAGCGGCTGGGAGAGAATTGCAATCCGCAAAAATGATTCAGGCAGGGTACGATCCAGGCATCATGGGAACAGAAGATATTGATAGGGGCCTTCCCGTGAGAAAGCATGAACTGGACCATCTCCTGGGAGCGGGCTGCCAAGGGGAAATAAGCCGGGTCCACATAGCGGGAATCGGCGGCAGTTCCATCCAACCAACGACAAATCCCCTGGTAAAATCCAGTCACGTGAGTTTCCATGTAGGCATCGTAATTCTTTACAAAGAATTCCGCAAGGGGTTGCTGCGGCATTACATCGGGAGCATCTATCCCAAGACCAAGGCCGATATATTCGGCGGTCTGCATACAACGGCCTACGGGACTGCTAAAGAACATGCAATCGGCAGAAACTCCGCTGGTGCAGGAAGCGGCAATGGACTTGCCTAGTTTAAGGGCTTGTTCGCGACCACGGTCCGTCAAACCGACAAAGGCGCCATGATCAGGGTCGTTAGGTTTTATATGGTCCCGCTCACCGTGACGAACCAGGAAGTACACACGTTCGTCATTTCCAACAGTCTTAAAAAAATCTGCGGCACTAACAAATTCAATCATCGATGACATTAGAAAGTCAACATGGGAAGCAAGTCAGCAAGAACCGGCGACAGGAAATACCAGATGCCGTGAGTCAGACCAAAGCAGACGACACCCAGCAAGAAGCCGCAAATGATGTCGGTAAACCAGTGAACGCCAAAGTACACTCGCAGAAGACCCCAGCTCATGGGGAACAGAAGCATCACCCAGCCATAGTAGGGCATGGCGGCAGTCATAGTCATGGCAACAGCGAAGTTGTTCATGGTATGACCGCTGGGGAAGCTGTATTCGTCCATGGGAGGCACCTGGGGCTTGATAGAATCAAGAACCACGAAGGGGCGGGGACGCTTCACCGTAAGCTTGATCAGTTCGTAGAGTCCCAGGGAAATGCCCGTAACAATGGCAGCTTCCATAGCTACAGGAATAAAGGCTCGCCAACCGATATGGATAAAAAGCACAATGGCAAAAAGAATCCAGACGTAGCCATCACCCAGGCGTACGTAAGAGCGAAGAAACCTCTTGGTCTTTTCGGAAAAATGCCTATTGTTCCAATACCAATAGAGTGATACGCCTTCGTCAAATTTTTGGATTCTCTTAAACATTGCGCCAAATTTAAAAATTTTTTCTGATTCAATTTCCTACTTTTAACATATTAACGTTGAAGCAGGACCTGCCCAACACGAGTACTTTCGGCGCAGCCGAAGCCAACCGCCTTGCCCACTTCCTACTTCGAAGAATATTTGACCAAGATAGAGGTAAAAAATGCGTGTACTCGTTCTTAATTGCGGCAGCTCTTCTGTGAAGTTCGCTGTCATCGACACCAAGACCAAAGAATCCATCGCCAGCGGCCTTGTGGAAAACATCGGCGTTAACGGCCACACCAAGGCAAAGGGCCCGGAAGGCAAGATTGATTTCAACTTTGACTGCCCCACCCACGCCGAAGCTGTGGACCAGGTGAAGAAATTCCTGGACGAGCAGAAGCTCACCGACACCATCGAAGCCATCGGCCATCGCGTGGTGCACGGCGGTAAGTACATCAAGTCCGAAAAGGTGACCCAGGACGTCATCGACTACATCCGCAGCATCGTCCTGTTCGCACCGTTGCATGAACCTGCACACGCCACCGGTATGGAATGCGCCATGAAGTTCTTCCCGAACCTGAAGGACAAGCAGGTGGCCGTATTCGACACCGCCTTCCATCAGACCATGCCGAGGAAGGCTTTCCTCTACGGCATCCCCTACAAGTTCTACGAATCCGACGCTATCCGCCGTTACGGTTTCCATGGTACCAGCCACCGTTTCGTAACTGCAGAAGCTGCCGCCATTCTCGGCAAGAAGCCGGAAGAATGCTGCTTCATTACCGCACATCTCGGTAACGGTTCCAGCTGCTCCGCCATTCTCAACGGCAAGTGCGCCGACACCACCATGGGTTTCACTCCGCTGGACGGTCTCATCATGGGTACTCGTTCCGGTTCCATCGACCCGGCTATCCTCTTCTACATCAGCAAGAAGTACGGCTATGACATCGATCGTCTCGACAAGATGGTAAACAAGGAATCTGGCCTTCTGGGTCTTTCCGGCTTAAGCAACGACATGCGCACCCTGACCCAGGCTGCAAGCGAAGGTCACGTTGGCGCACAGATCGCTCTGGAAACCTTCTGCTACAAGCTGGCTCGTGAAATCGGCGGCATCGCCATGGCTCTCCCCCGCATCGACGCCCTGGTATTCACCGGCGGCATCGGCGAAAACAGCATGCTGGTCCGCAAGACCGTCATGGAAAACCTTGCCCTTCTCGGTTACCAGATCGACGAAGACCGCAACAACAAGAGCGGCAAGGAATCCGGCCACATCATCTCTAAGGAAGGCACCCCCAAGGCAATGGTGGTGGCAACCAACGAAGAACTGCTCATCGCCCTCGATACCGAAGACTTGGTAAAGTAGGAGTGAGGGCGCTGCGCCTTCGGCTCCGCGCTCAGGGGTGAGGTCGCGACTGCGTCGCTAGAGGTAAATTCTCTCACCTTCCCCGAAATACAAAAGAGACTCCCGTTCGGGAGTCTCTTTTTTTGTGCCGTTAGGCACCATTATCTTACCTCAAAGTGAGCCGCGTAACGCGAACGACCTCACCCCTGAAGCGAGTGCAAAGCACGAGCGTACCTCAAACCTCAAGCGAGCGTCGCGAGCGTACCTACCTTACTTGATAGTGAAAGTCTGCTGATTTACCTTCAGGATCTTGCGGCCCTGAACCGTTGCTGCAGCGGCACGAACTTCAGATTCGCTTACCGGCAGACGGCGGGTCCACATGACGCGGCCCTGCATATCCATCATGGAGACGGTACCGCGATTAGCCTGAATAGCCCCCTGCCAGTTCAACTTGGCAGAAGCCACCACGGGAGTAATACCCGTAGTAGAAGAACCTTCCAGGTAGAACACAACGCCTACAGTCTTAGTAGTGTCGTTGGCGTCGTAAGCGGAAAGGGATACGCGGTAAGCCACATCCTTGAACAGTTCAACTGTATCGGATGCCAAGGAAACCTTCAGGACGCCATCCACAATTTCAACATCCAGCTGCTTCGAATGGCTTCCGATGATGTAACCCAGTTCATCACCATCAACGTCAGTGAAGATGGAATCCATGGGAACTTCACCAACAAACTTCTTGCCATCAATTGTAGCTGAACCTCTCCAAATAACCACCGGAGCATCATCTACAGGAGTGATATTGACAGTGATGTTAAATTCAGTAGGAGTGCTCTTACCATCGGTAACAGTACCGACCACAATAGCTTCACCGAAGGCATTGCGAACCGGCGTAATAGTCAAAATGCCAGAAGTGTAGCTCACCAGAGTCTTGCCATCTTTGCTTTCAAAGCTGTAAGTCAAAGCTTCCTTTTCAACATCCGTTGCCCAGGAAGTCACAATAGCCTTCTTATAGACAATAGCTGCAGCATCTTCCATCACTGTGGTGTCAATGGCGTCAACAGTCATAATGGGAGACTTGTTCCTGTACTTCACATCCAGCATGACAACAGCCATTTCGGACTTAAGACCTGCGGAGTTTTCAATGTGATAGGCAAAAGCATCCGGACCTTCGTAATCATCATCGGTGGTGGTGTAGACGAAGGAGCCGTCCTCGGCAAGGACCACAGTACCTTCGGAAGGTTCAACATCCAGAACGGCAATCAAGGTAGAATCACCATCGGGATCCTCATCATTGGCAAGGACACCCTTCTTGGCTGTAATTTCGTTCTTGCCCTGCAGAACTTCATAGGTATCACCCTTGGCAATGGGAGCATCGGCAACAGGATTTACCTTTACATAGAACATCACATTGGGAATAGAAATAGCAGGGTCGGTAACCACGAGGCTAACCTTGGCAACACCGTTGGCATCCTTAATCGCCGACACATCAATCAGATAATTATCGTCTGTTGCAGAGACGCTCACGGTAACGACACCACTTGCCTTTCCAGTAACAGTATAATCGTCATCGCCATCTACATCCGTAATAGAAATGTTTTCCTTGGGGAACACCAGGACAAAGTCATCGAAATCTTCATCGACTACCAGGGTATCGCCAAAGGATTTTTCATCACCATCTTCATTCAAGAAAGTCTTGGTCAGGATCTTAACCACCGGAGCATCATTCACGTTTGTTACGGTAATAGTTGCAACGCCAATTTCACTTCCCCTGTCGGTGTTATTCTTTTCGACGCACTTGTAGGTGAAGGAATCCTTACCATAGAAATTTGCTGCGGGAGTATATGTGAATATGCCAGTCAGGGCAGCAATCTTCAGTTCACCATGTTCGGGTTCACTGAGCTGCACCCATTCAACAGCATCGCCATCGGCATCGGAGCAAATCTTGGTCAGGTTGTTCACGAGGAGAGTGCTCTTGTAAGAGGAATCTTCCTTGACCTCGAATTCCATGTTCTGGGCCACCGGCAGGTTTTCCGTATCTTCGGTATTGATGGTGAAGGAGAAGGTGGCGGTCTTCTTGGTGGGATCCGTTGCGGTCAGAGTTACCTTGGCGGGACCATCGGGATTCGGGGTGGTCGTGAACTTGATGATGCTATTCTGGTCGTACTTGGTAGAATCCACCAGCTTGACAGAATTGTTTTCGCTTACGATCTTCACGGTAATGGTCAGATCGTCTCCGTCGGCATCTTCAAAAACCTCGGCCATATTCATGGTATGAACGGCGCCTTCGGCAAGGTCGATGGAACCGCCGTTATAGCCAGCAAAACCTTCGGTTACGTTAGGAGCGGCAGTGACGCATTCATCCCCCAAGGTAAAACTATGCAGGGTGACCGTGTTAGAACCACTCTTGGCTGCCTTGGCGTGGGAGTCCTTGAAGCTGAACTGAACGCCCAGCTGAGATCCGGAATTCCAGGCTACGGTCTTGGTAGACTTCCAGCTCTGGGTAAGGGCAGAGAATGCGATGTAGGACCTTTTTAAAGAACCCTTGGTGGCAGCCATTTCCATGCCGTAATAGTTGTCATCGGTAATGGTAGACTGCTTGAAATCTACACGGAAGGGAGCGTCAGCCTCATAAGCCAGGCAAACACCCTTATAAGTCGCAATTGAAGTCACCTTGGGCTTGTAGCTTGCGTCAATGACCCAGCTAAAACCGAAACCGGCACCGGACTTGCCATCGGTAGTCGTGGGTGCAGTAAAGTCCAGAACACGGGCACCATTCACATTCGTTGTGTCAATGGATGCACCGGAACCATAATCGTAGATGTAGCTCTGGGCGTAGGGCTTATCGGCAGTAACGCCATCTTCATCCGAAAAAACGACAGCAGTTGCTGCGGCGGCATAACCAGCCAAAAGACCTGCCGTCAAAATTCCAATCTTCTTGATCATAAATGACCTCTCTTTCCAAAATCCTATACGTCATATAATTATAATAAAAAGATTACAAAACTCAAAATACTTATGATAGTCAAAAGGTTAAACATTTTTCACATCTAAAAAAAATGGTATCCCGTCATAAGGGTACCGCTAATTTTTAATGAAAAAAAGGGAATTTAATACCGGAACGAAAAGTTTCAGTGCAGGGATGAGGGCGGAGCCTGCGGCTCCTTTCAGGCTGATAATCGCGCAGGAGGAGCCTGGCTTTTTAATTCGTAACTAATTTTCGCGCCGGTTATCAAAGCAACGAAATTGCTCATTCATTTCTAAGCGCCTAAAAGCACCGCAGGTGCGACCCAATACCTAAAAGGCCGCAGGCCGACCTCACGGTTCATTGCTCATTGCTCGCGCCTATTGCCTGAAACCTGCCGCCTATCCCAGCGCGTCCAGTTCCTCATAGCGTTCGTAGGCTTTTTCCAGGGCCGATTCCCGTTCCGTGATTTCCTTCTGCAGTTCCACGATGCGGGAGGCGTTGGTACAGACTTCGGGCTTGCAAAGTTCTTCCTGGCGTTCCGCGATTTCGGCTTCCAGCTTCTCGATCTTTTCGGGAAGGGAATTGTATTCGCGTTCCTCGTTATAGCTGCGCTTTTTCTTCTTGGCGGGAGCGGAGCTCACGCCTTCCCCACCGTTTGCGTTACTGGCTGCGGAGCTGCGAGAAGCTTCCTTCTCGGCGGCGACGCGGGCAGCCGCTGCGGCTTCCTTATCACGGATTTTCTTGTTAGCTTCGTAATCGCTGTAACCGCCCACGGCCTCGAAAATGTTTCCGTCTTCTTCGATGGCCAAAATGCCTGTGGCCACGGAATCCAAGAAGGCTCGGTCATGGCTCACGGTAAGGACAGTTCCCTTGTACTCCGCCAGAAGTTCCGCCAGCAAGTCCAAGGTTTCCATATCCAGGTCGTTGGTAGGTTCGTCAAGAACCAGCACATTGCTGGGGTGGCTAAAGAGGCAGGCCAAAAGCAGGCGATTACGTTCACCACCGCTCAAGGCGCTAATGGGACCGCGGGCACGATCCGCGCTAAAGAGGAAGTCCTGCAGGTAGCTGAGCACATGGCGCTTGACGCCGTTCAAGGTAATGTAGGCCTGACCATCGCCAATGTTTTCGATAAGACTCTTGTCTTCGCGGAGGCGGGTACGCATCTGGTCGAAGTAGGCGATTTCAAGATTGCTGCCCAGGCGAACTTCGCCCTGGTCCGGCTGCAGTTCCCCAAGAATCAACTTCAGCAAAGTCGTCTTTCCGGAACCGTTGGGGCCTACAATGCCGATGCGGTCACCGCGGGAAACTTCGGTAGAAAAATTCTTGATGAGAGGCAGCGAGACGCCGCCCGTCGTTTCGTCAGCATAGGCATAACTGATGTCGGTGAGGCGGGCCACCATACGGCCGGAACGTTCCGCTTCCGTAATCTGCATATTCACGTTACCCGTGCGCACGCGGCGTTCGGCACGTTCCTGACGCATCTTGATCAAGGCGCGGACGCGGCCCTCGTTACGGGTACGGCGGGCCTGGATGCCCTTGCGGATCCAGACTTCTTCTTCGGCAAGGCGCTTGTCGAAAAGGGCGTTGGCCTTTTCTTCTTCGGCCAGGGCCTGATCGCGGAACTGCACGAACTTGTCGTAGGGGAAATTCCAGCTGCGGACGCGACCGCGGTCCAGTTCAAAAATTCGGGTAGCCACGCGGCGGACAAAAGCTCGGTCATGGCTAACAAACATTACGGCACAGTTCAGGCGGGTCACGATTCCTTCCAGCCACTGGATGGCGGGAATGTCCAGATGATTGGTAGGTTCATCCAGCAAAAGCAAATCCGGATCCTCGGCCACGGCGCGGGCAAAAAGCACACGTCGCTTCTGACCACCGCTCAAGCTATCGTAAGGCAGGTCCGCATCGATGCCCGTCTTTCCAAGAATCGCCTCTGCTGCAGAATCGTGATGTCCATCTTCGTTGGAACCATCCTTTACGCCCGTCCAGCCGGCGGAACTGCCTGCCGCAACCTTCCCCATCACAATGTCGCGGACAGTGCCGTCAATGTGGGCGGGAATTTCCTGGATCATGCGGCTGACCCGAAGGCCAGTCTTCTTCACGATATCGCCGGAGTTATACTCCATCTCGCCAGTGAGAACCTTCAGAAGCGTAGACTTTCCTTCGCCATTGCGGCCCACCAAGCAAATGCGGTCGCCAGGTTCAACATCAAAGGAAACGTTATCCAACAGCGGAGCGGTTCCGCCAAGACGCAAAAGAATGTTCTGTGCTGATAAGATAGGCATGGGAGCAAAGATAGCTTTTTACACTGAACTGCTTCAGTGGACTTCTACCAGTTTTCCATTGCGGTACGCGCAGGAAGCCACCCGTTGCATCAGACCTCCGCTTGAAGGAGCCCACAGTATCAATCGGGAGGCAAGGCGCTGCACAAAGTCGGCACAATATTGCCTTGTACTGAACAGACTCTCATCGTTCCAAAAACAGGAAACCACCAAAAGACGGCCTTCTGCAAACGCCTGGCAACAGGTGCTACTGTAAATGGTGGGAAGTTTGCGGTCTACAATCCATACGGCGTGTCCCCCATACCTTAAAAGAATTTCCAGGATATTCCTTTCGCTTAGATTGCGGAAGGAGCCAACCACCTTGCAACCTTCCAAACCTGCATCAGCCGCCCAATGGTCACGCCGGCGAGGCATCAGGATATCGCTCCGGTCCGAAGCAAAGACGCCCACAAGTTCTTCGTCCAAAAGGGAACTGTTCCCGATCCAGGTCGTGCCAACGAGATTCAAATTCTTCATGGCCCAAATATACACTTGCCACTATACCGAAACAAGGGAGCGGCCTTTCAGCCGTTCATTATGCAACCGGCTCTTTTAAACAAAGTAATATATGTAGGTCCGCAAAATAGAATTGCTAACTATAAAAGGGAAATAGAAAATCCGCACCAGACCGTCTAAAGTCCAGTGCGGAAATTTCCAGAGTCTAGGGACGAAACCGACCCTTAGTTCTTTTTACCGTCTGCGGAACCTACCTTCGTCACCACCTTAAAGCACTTGCTCTTATCGACACCCTTGAAGAGGATCTTGATAATTTCGTCAATGTGCTTGTGGGTAAAGATCTTCAGGCCCTTCTTTGCCGGAGCGGGAAGTTCGTCAACGTCCTTCTTGTTCTGTTCCGGGAGGCGCAAGGTCTTTACGCCAGCCTGCAGAGCGGCAAGGGCTTTTTCGTTGAGTCCGCCAATGGGGAGGCAGGCGCCAGTGAGGCTCACTTCGCCGGTAAAGGCGATGTCGGTGGGCACGGGGTGGCGGGTAAATGCAGAAAGCAGGCACAAGGTGAGTGCAATACCGGCAGAGGGGCCATCCTTGGGAACGGCACCTTCGGGCACGTGAATGTGGATGTCGGTATTCTTCACCACGTCAGGATCGATGCCGAAATTCTGCAGACGTTCGCGAACCAGGGAGAGGGCAATCTGAGCAGATTCCTTCATCACGTCGCCCAGCTTACCCGTCAGCAGCAGGCCGCCCTTGCCCTGCAGCAAGGTACATTCGATAGGCAGGATTTCGCCACCCACGCTTGTCCAGGCCAGGCCGGTAATAACGCCCGGGCGACCGGATTCGGGGAGCTGGCTATCCAGGAAGCGGGCGGCTCCCAGATATTCCTGCAAAGTCTTTTCGGAAAGTTCGGCCTTGAACTTCTTGCCCGTCACCATGTCCTTGGCACGATGGCGAACGATACGTTCCAGCACACGTTCCAGTTCACGGACACCGGCTTCACGGGTCCAGCCGCGAATGGCGTGGCGGATCACGTCTTCGTTAAAGGCGATGTCCTTGTCCAGGGTAACGCCGGTGCGTTCGCAGATGCGGGGCACCAGGTAGTTGGCCGCAATCTTTTCCTTTTCGTGGGGGAAGTAACCCGGCAGGCGCACCACTTCCATACGGTCGCGGAGGGGTTCGGGAATTTCGCCTTCGTTGTTGGCGGTGGCGATAAACAGCACGCGGGAAAGATCCAGGCCCACTTCCATGAAGTGGTCGGTAAAGTCGTGATTCTGTTCCGGATCCAGAACTTCAAGCATGGCGCTGGCGGGGTCACCGCGGAAGTCGCTGGCCATCTTGTCGATTTCGTCCAGAAGGATAATGGGGTTCATGCACTTGGCGCGCTTCAGGGCCTGAATAAAGCGGCCCGGCATGGCGCCAATGTAAGTGCGACGGTGACCGCGGATTTCAGCTTCGTCACGGACGCCACCCAAAGTGATGCGGACAAAATTGCGCTGCATGGCCTTGGCGATAGATTCCACCAAGGTGGTCTTGCCGACACCCGGAGGGCCAACAAGGCAGAGGATGGGGGCGCGGCGTTCGGTGCCGGTAAGCTTCAGGACCGCGATGTATTCCATGATGCGGTCCTTCACCTTGTCCAGACCAAAATGCTTGGAATCCAGTTCGGCCTTCACCTTCTTCATGTTCAGGCTGGTTTCCGTGTACACGTTGTACGGAAGGGTCAGGAACCAGTCCAGGTAATTGCGGCTGACGGCATATTCCGGGGAAGTGGGCTGCATCAGCTTCATGCGGCCGATTTCCTCTTCCAGCTTTTCGCGGATCGGTTCCGCAAACTTCTTTTCCTTAATCTTCTTCAGCAGCTGATCCGGTTCGGACTGGCCATTTTCGCCATCCAGTTCATCTTGCAACTGGCGGATCTGTTCAGAAATAAACCATTCCTTCTGCTGCTGGGCCATCTTCTGACGCACATTCTGCTGCACCTTCACCATCAAGGTGTCGTTGACGGCAGAAGCCTGCATAATCTCGATCAGGTTGTCGGCCAACTCGTCGATGGAACCTACTTCCAAAAGGCGCTGACGTTCAGACAGGGAAACCTGCAAGAAGGGAATCATACCGTAGAAGGCGTTCAGATGGCTATCCATGGTAAACAGGGCGTCCACCATGCCTTCGGTAATGTTGCGATGCATGGCGTATTCGCGGAACTGCACCAGAACGTTCTCGAAACGGGAACTCTTGTCAGTCAGCAGAACCGCCGGAGTATGGGCCGAAACCGTAACCTGCAAAAAGCCAAGTTCCATGTTCATGGAACGGAGGTCCACCACAGCTTCGCCTTCCAGCACCACCTTCACGCAACCGTTGGGGAACGGAGTCACGTTGCTCACGCGGGCCATGACGCCCACCGAGTAAAGGTCCAGCATGGGGTTTTCCAGTTCTTCCAGCTCGATATTTTTCTGGGCGGCCAGGATAATCACATTGTCATGAGCCTCGGCGTATTCCAGGGCCTTCAGCGAAATGTCGCGGCCTACCAAAATGCGGCGGGTGGTCAGCGGAAATACGATAGCATCTCTAAGGGGGAGCAGCGGATAGGTTCTAGAAAAATCAGTGGCCAAATTAAAATCTCCAGTGCAGGAATTCGAAACGAAAATCCTGAGTCATCCAAAAATAAAAAAATGGAGGTCGCATTCCGAAGAAGGACCATCCAAAAAATAGGCTTGCGGGTAAGTCCCACAGGGTATGGGCCGCACACAATCAAGTGCAACCCATTAATCGAAGAGTTATACGGACTTCTTACGAGTACGTTTGGGAGCCGCCGCAGTTTCGTCAGCAGGAACCACATTGTCCAAAGCCTGACGGACCATTTCGGCAGTCACTACAAGCTTGCTCTCGCCAGAACCCGGCATGGTAAACATGTAACGCTGCAAGGTCTTTTCCATAACGGAACGGAGGCCGCGGGCACCAGTCTTTCGAACGATAGTTTCGCGGACAATTTCCTTCAGGGCTTCCGGTTCAAAGTCCAGCTCGATGTCGTCCATTGCGAACAACTTCTTGTACTGCTTTACCAAGGCGTTCTTGGGTTCAGTCAGAATGTTCAGCAATGCGGCTTCGTCAAGTTCTTCAAGAGCGACAGCGATGGGCAAACGTCCAACGATTTCAGGAATCAAACCGAACTTGATCAAGTCATCAGGTTCCATCACCTTGAACAATTCGCTGAGGGTATTTTCTTCGGAGCTGCGGATATCGGCACCGAAACCCATGCCGCCCTTGTTTACGCGACGGGCGATAATCTTGTCCAGAGACTCAAAGGCGCCACCGCAAATGAACAGGATATTGCGGGTATTCACCTGCACCAGGGCCTGCTCGGGATGCTTACGTCCACCTTTAGGAGGAACAGCAGCCACGGTACCTTCGAGAATCTTCAGAAGCCCCTGCTGCACGCCTTCACCGCTCACGTCGCGGGTAATAGACGGATTGGCAGACTTGCGGGCGATCTTATCGATTTCGTCCACAAAGATAATGCCACGTTCGGCCTTGGCCACGTCATATTCGGCAGCCTGCAAAAGGCGAACGATGATGTTTTCCACATCTTCGCCCACGTAACCAGCTTCAGTCAGCACGGTAGCGTCGGCAATGGTAAAGGGAACATCCAGGAAGCGGGCCAGCGTCTGGGCCAGCAAAGTCTTACCGGAACCGGTGGGGCCCACCAGAAGCAAGTTGGACTTTTCAACTTCTACAGCGTTCTTGTCGGTATTCGTAGCCTTGTAACGCAAACGCTTGTAATGGTTGTAGACCGCTACAGACAAAGCCATCTTGGCCTGGTCCTGACCAATAACAAACTCATCCAGGTGAGCCTTGATCTCGGACGGATGCGGAAGAGGCTTTGCAGTCAGTTCAGCAGTTGCGGTTTCCTGCGCTCTGCGGGTACGATCCTCTTCGATAATACGATGGCACATGGAAACGCAGTCACTACAAATGTGGACGCCTGCGCCTGTAATCATCTTCTCGACTTGTTCCGCCGGCTTGCCACAAAAACTGCAATTCACCGTCGGATGGTTCTTCCCGCTACGATACATTAAAATCCCTCTTTACGCGGCACAAAAATTTCGTCAATAACGCCAAATGCCTTGGCTTCTTCAGGGCTCATGTAGAAGTCACGGTCGGTCTTTTCGCGGACTTCGTCGATAGCCTTGCCAGTATGCTTGGCGACAATTTCTGCCAGAGTATCCTTAGTGCGGACAATTTCCTTGGCAGTGATCTGGATATCGGTAGACTGACCGGTGGCAGCGCCAGAAGGCTGATGCAGCATGATGCGGGAATGAGGGAGAGCATAACGCTTGCCCTTGGTTCCTGCAGCCAGCAGCACAGCAGCCATAGAGGCGCAACTACCAATACAGATTGTAGCGATGTTCGGACGAACATGCTGCATGGTATCATAAATGGCCAAACCTGCCGACACGTAACCACCCGGGCTGTTGATGTACAGCGTGATATCCTTTTCCGGATTCTCGTATTCAAGGAAGATCAGCTGGGCCATCACATTGTTGGCCACTTCATCGTTAATGGGAGTTCCCAAAAAGATAATGCGTTCCTTAAGAAGACGGGAATAGATATCGTAGGCGCGTTCACCGCGTCCGGTGGTCTCGATGACGGTAGGAATGATCATTATGAGTTTACCTCTTACTTGTTTTCTTCGGCAGCGGGGCGGATACCGACGATGAAGTCAGCGGCCATCTGGACGCGGAGTTCGTCGCGGAGACCGTTGATGCGGCCGGACTGACGGAAGTGGTTCTTCAGGGATTCGAAGTCCACGTGATATGCGTTTGCCATGACCTGGAGACGTGCGTCGACGTCAGCCTGGGCCGGGCGGATCTTTTCAGCAGTAGCGACGAAGTCCAGAATGCGGTGCTTCTTGATTTCGCGGACAGCTTCCGGAGAGAGAGCCTTGATCTGTTCTTCGGTGGGTTCCACAACATCCTTTTCGCTCTGGGCGTTACGGTTCATGGACCAGCGGATCAGGTCGTAGACGCGAGCTTCGGGAACTTCGAACGGGTTAGCTTCGATAATCTTGTCGATAGCTTCGTTGATAGCCTTGTTCTTGGCAGCGTCCTTCTTCTGGTTTTCGATACCTTCGGCCAGGTTCTTCTTCAGGTCTTCAACGTCCTTGACGCCAACCTGTTCAAAGAAGGCTTCGTCCATGGTGGGAGGAACGATTTCGCGAACGTCGGTAATTTCGACCTTGAACTGAGCGGTCTTACCGCGATAGCGTTCGTCCTTGTGGTCTTCCGGATACTGGAAGTTGACTTCCTTAGCTTCGCCAGCCTTGGCACCGACGAGACCTGCATCGAATCCCGGAGAAGCGGATTCGCCGAGGAGAGAACGGAATTCCTTGTTTTCCGGCAGATCCTGCTTTTCGCCGTCGATGATGACTTCAACATAGTTGCCAACGACAACGTCACCAGACTTTGCTTCGCGATCGACGTGTTCGTCCTTGCTCCACATCTGCATGAGACGGTTGTATTCGTTGTCGATTTCTTCCTGGCTTACAGCAATGGCGGGAACGGTGATGCCGGTGTCAGCATAGCCCTTGATGTCGATGACCGGATCCATTTCGACTTCCACCTTAAGTGCGATGTCGTTTTCCTTGTCATCCTTGAAATCAACAACCTTCATCTGGCCAACGGGAATGATGTTTGCCTTCTTCAGTTCATCCTGGACGATCTTGTTGATGGTTTCATCCACAACTTCGTGGCGGATGGATTCACCGAACTGCTTCAGGATCATAGCCTTGGGAACCTGGCCCTGGCGGAAACCCTTCAGGGTAACCTGCTTCTTGTACTGATTCACCTTCTTTTCGAAGGGAGCCTTGAGGTCGGCCTGCGGAATGGTAATTTCGAGGGTGCGCTTGGTGGCGCTGGTTTCTTTGATTTCAACTGTCATTATGAACTCCGAAAATCGATTTCTTATCGGTTGTTAGATGTTAAAGACGTGCGAGGGGTGGGAGTCGAACCCACACACCGAGGTACCAGATCCTAAGTCTGGCGCGTCTGCCAATTCCGCCACTCTCGCAATTTTGCACCCAAAGTTAGAAAAAATCAAAACGACCACTTAACCCTTTACAACCAATTTATCGTTACAAAGGGAGTTTTTGTCTACGAAAAAATGCGTCTGACCTAAAAAAAGGCGAGCAATCGGCGACACAGGGCGGAAATCTTTTCGGAAACCAGATTTTCTAGGGTAGAAACCCTCAAAATTTTAAAGAACGTTCTACGAATAAATTCAATTGCAGAACAAGATACATAGATGCCGACAACCAAACCTATAAATAAAAGGGTAGCTTTGTATACCGGCTGTTCCAAAATCCAGGAAAAGGGAGCCTCGCCCAGATACTGCCAAACCATGGGCTGCATATGAATCAGGTAAACCCCAAAAGTCAGGGGCGCAAGAACTTTTACGACAGCGGCCCCGCAGGCCCCCCATTTAATTCTGGAAAACAGGATCAAAAGCATTACCGAAGCCACGATAATCGTAGGGGACGTGTATTCCAGCAGCACATTGGTGTGAATGCTCTCGGAACCCGTCAGGCGAATCGACAAAAAGGCCAGCCCATATTTCGCCAGCAGATTGCAGCCCACGGCAACCGCAAAGACACTCACGCAGAACAACTTGCTCTTGCCAAGCCAAGCCCCATGATGGCGCATATAAGCCCCCAGGATATACATCACGGCAAGCCACAGCGCACTGTAACCGTTCATGGAATGGAATACATCCTCATCGACAATCGTGGGCAAGACTGCCAACAACACAAAGCACAGGGCCAGGAATTTCTTCTGCAGATCCTTAGGCGCCTCCAGCACAAAACGGTTCATGAACGGCATAAAGAAGAACATGCAGAAATAGGCCGAAAAATACCAGTAACGTTCAAAAAGCACCGGCAACGCCGACTTTACCAGATCGCCAGTCCCGAAAACGCCCGGAGCAAGCAAGTAAAGCGCAACCGCGATTCCCAGCGAATAGAATTCCACCTGGAACCAGAGCGACACAATATTCTTCAGCTTGAACTTCGAATAAACCCCGACAAATCCCGATATGAGGGCGTAGCAGTTTACCGCGCAGAGAATCAGATTTTCCACACCCCAGGCGGCAAAATAGTGGGCGGTTCCCCAGGCGGATTTGGCCAGGATGCCCCCGGCCCCCAGCACATGCAACATGACAATCATGAACATCGAAACAATGCGCAGTGAATCAATTCCGTAATTTCTTTCGTTGGATGCCATGCCTGTTATTCTTCTGGTGGATTAATTTTTTAAATTACTGAGAACCCTAGCGAATATAAAAAAAATCATGCCCAAAGTCAGTATCATCACGCCGTCCTACAACACGCCTCCCGATTTTTTCAAGCAGTGTATCGAGAGCCTGTTAGGGCAGACGCTAAGGGACATCGAGCTGATCATCATCGATGACGGCTCCACATCGAAAGACGAAACTGTCGCCCCCTGCATCCAGCTTTGCAACAGCTACGCCGCCGACACCCGCATCAAGTTTCTAAAACAAGACCACAAGGGCGTCTCGGAAGCCCGCAATCTCGGCATCCAGAACGCAACCGGCGACTACATCGTATTCCTCGATTCCGACGACTGGTTCGATACCGACACACTGGAAAGTTTATACAACTACGCCGTAGCCCAAAATTCCGACATTACCATCTTCGAAAACTATCGAAACACGGCCACTTCGGAACAGAACTTCAAGGCATTCCCCAAAGACATCGGCCATTTCGAAGGCGAGAACCTGGTCGAACTGATCAAAAATGCGGTACAGACAAATCCGCTCCACTGCGGAATCATTATTGGTGTTTGCTGCAAATTTTACAGAGCTGATTTTTTAAAGAAAAATGATTTAAAATTCAGGTCGGGAATCTCTCTTGGCGAAGACAGGATGTTCTTCCTGAACGCCCTTTGCAAACGTCCAAGAATATCTTACCTGGCACGCCCCTTCTACCACTATCGCGAATCGGAAAGTTCCCTTTCCCAGGCCGTCCGAAAGGATTTCGGATCCATTCTCGCCAACAGTGAGCTGTACCTGCAGCAACTCCCCATCGCCGAAGCCTACGGCATCCCCACCGAGACTTACACATCCTGGGTCTACACGGATTTCGCGAGAATCATATGGGCCTCCCTGATCCAGTATTACATCAACCCGCAGAATCGGGATTCCTATTTCGCCACCCGAAAGAACTTCCTGGAATTTATCAACCTGGATGTCTGCCAAAAGGCACTGAGGCGATTCAACCGAGAATGTTTCAGCAAGAAAGACCTGCTTAAACTCAACCTCTGTCAGGCAAGGCTGTTCTCGGTACTTTACCTTTTTAAAATTAAGCTGTCCATCCAGAGAAGAATCCTATGCCGTCACAAGTAAACCGACGCATCGCCAAGAACACCCTCTTCCTTTACATAAGGATGGCGTTCACCCTGGTCGTCTCCCTCTATACGTCAAGAATCGTACTCAAGTACCTGGGCGTATCGGACTTCGGAATCTTTGAAATTGTCGGAAGCATCGCCGCCGCCTTCTCGTTCCTGATTGCCTCCATGACCCTGGCCACCCAGCGCTACCTGAATTTCGCCCTGGGCCAAAAAGACCTTGAAAGGGTTTCAAAAGTCTTCTCGGCAGCCATGAACATCCATGTGGGAATCTCGCTGGTCCTGCTGATCTTGGCAGAAACCGTGGGCCTTTACTTCTTGAACCATAACTTGAACATTCCCGAAGGCCGAATCGGAATCGCAAACATTGTCTACCAGTTTTCCATCGGCAGCACCCTTCTGGGCATTGTCTTCATCCCCTACAACGCGCTGATCATCGCAAACGAGAAAATGTCCTTTATCGCAGGCATCAGCATCGTCAACGCCCTGCTAAGATTGGTCATCGTCTACATGCTGGTCATCATCAACGCCGACAAGCTCCTCGCCTATGCGGCGCTGGCCTTCGCCGTCTGCGTCATCGTGCAATTATCCTACGCCGTCTACTGCAAGCGAAACTTCAGCCAGCATTGCAGATACAGCTTTGAGCGCGACAGGCAGCTCTTCAGGGAAATGGCCTCCTTCTCCGGGTGGTGTACCTTTGGCGGCGTCACCTCCATCTGCAAATCCCAGGGCATCAACTTCATCCTGAACATTTTCCACGGCGTTACCCTGAATGCCGCCATGGGAATCGCCAACCGTGTCGCCGAGGCAACGAACCAGCTGGTCGCCAGTTTCCAGACGGCAAGCAATCCCCAAATTGTCAAGCAGTACTCAAACGGAGAATTCGAATCCCTTTCCACCCTGGTCATACGGGTCTCGAAATTTTCCTATTTCCTGATGTTCATCTTCGCGGCACCGCTGCTGCTGAACATCGATTTCATCTTCAGCATCTGGCTTGTAGAAGTGCCCGAATACGCCACGTCCTTCGTCAAGTGGATGATCCTCTTTGTTTTGACCGATTCCATCGCCGGTCCCCAATGGATGTCCATTCTCGCCACAGGAAAGGTCCGCAACTACTACATCATCGAAACAGCAATCACCTTCCTGAACATTCCCCTCTGTGTGCTGGTCCTTTACCTGAACTACTCGCCGGTCTACGTTTTCGTGGTGCGCTTCGCCATCAACCTCGTGGTACTCTTCTGGCGCGCCGCCTACATGCAAGACAAAATCCACCTGCCCCTCAAACGATATCTGGGTAAGGTCATCTGGCCCATCATCCTGGTTTCGTCAGTGGCAGGCGGCATCTCCCTCGCCAGCGCAGAAATCCCCGTTCAGGGCGTCGTACGCTTTGTCGTGCTTTCTGCCATATCGGCAACAGCAGTCATCGGTGCCACATGGATATTCGGCCTTAACGCCGACGAACGCCATTCCTGCAAGAACCTAATTCTTAGCAAGCTCAAGCGAATCTAGCTCAGCCGTTTGTGCAACAGCCGGCCTGCGCCTTCTCTTGCAGGCGAAATGCATAAATGCGATAAGGTAGACCCAGAGCCAGACATGGCCCAGCTTAAAGCCACCTACAAAGAAACTCCAACCCACATGGTAGATGGACAGGGCCATCAGTACGAACATCTGGGGGCGACAGCAAACCTTCATGCGTTCATAAAGGAACGACATCAGGAACGAAACGAAAAACGGGAAGAATATACAGCCTGCAATTCCAAAGTTCTTGTAGACTTCCCACAAGTAGCTAACAGTATTGTAGCCGCGCTGTTTCATGATGCGGTCATTGAAGACGTCATCCCACCCGTAAGACGACCTAAAGCCACCCGGCGCTCCCGTATATTCCACAAGGGCACCCGCCATGTCCAGGCCGTAAGTATACGGATGTATTTCCCTATCGTTAGGGGGATTTGCCGCATAATCAAGATTCCAATAGTTATTGGCAATGTAATTATAGGGCAAGGTCATCACGTACTTCAAGCCCATCCCTTCCAGCGAGGAACTTCCATACTGCGAACGGACAAGACCTACCGCCACGAAAGATGAGATGGCAAGGACGATCACCATGATAATCGCCTTGGTCGGTATGCGTTTCTTTAGATAGTGAAAAAGAATAAAGGAAGAGCCCAGGCACAGGAATAGGGCATTACGTCCAGGGTACACGCATACAGATAATATAATGACACAAATCGCCAGAATGAATGAAGCAATCCTGATACACTTATAGGGATTGATAGACTTGAAGGAGGCGACCATCAGCGTCACCACCACAAAGGGGGAACTGGCAAAGCTGACATTGGCAAAGGCCGACGCCTGAACGCTACTCCTTAAAGTTTTCTGCCCCACGCTCATAAGGTACATTCCGCCCATAGCTCGAGATACAAGGAACGCACCCACAGCAAAAATGGCCACAAAAATCAGCGAGAAGACAAAGTGCAATTTCCAGTTGTATTCCCGCCCCACTTCCATGGTCCGGCTCTTTTCCAGCTCGACCGTTTCCGGCTTTATCAAGTAATAGGCCATGGAACCAAGGATAAACGCAGCCATGGCACCGAGCCAGGCAAACCAGGTAACAATCTTGAAATCGCTCATGGACGGGGAAATCTTCAGGTACGAGATTCCCAACGTGACGCATTGGCAAAAGACATAGAAAACGGTCGGGTGGAAAAAATCCCTTTTCAGGGCCCCCACATACACAATGCAGAGAATTGCCGATAAGGCACAGGCGATTGAAACGTAATAAGCTTCCACCAGAAAACCGTTTCGCGACTACTTAAATCTAATCTTGCGAGAGAACTTGCTGATTTCCTTGCCCAGGCTAGATTCAGGATCCACGCTGCGGCAATATTCAATAAAGCAGCAGAGGGAAACAGCCAGGATAAAGCTGAGAGAGAATACGAACACCAGGGTAACACCACGCAGCGGTCGAATCTTCTTGTCGTTATCCCAAGGCGGCAACAACACAATCAGGTTAGACATCAGGTTGCTCTCTTCGATATAGAGACGTTCGCTTTCCTGCTTCAAGAAAGTATAAATCGCCCCCTGCATCCTGATTTCCTTTTCCATTCTGGTATATTCGGCAGCCAGCCCGGGAACCTTGCTCAGAGAAAGCACACCGATATTGCTCTGCCTTCCACCGAGGGCCTGGTTTCTGGTGTTTTCCACCTTCTTGACACGTTCATTCAGTTCGCGGTAAAGCTTGGTATTTTCGCCATGCTCTACGCGTTCCTTATCAAGCGCAAGAGACACCACATTGTAATCAGTCTGCAGGCTAGCCAGATACTTCATTGTACCTTCAACTTGCACTTCAGGATCATACACATGGTTCTTCTGCTGGAAATTCACAAATTCCCTTTCCAGGGAATCCAACCTGACCATCACTTCTTCAAGACGCTGGTTCATATACAGCCTAGACTGGCGGGCCTGAGTCGTCTTGAAGGAATTGTACATGGAGTCCACGTTGGCCAGCATGAAACTCAAAATGTCTGCGGCAAGCTTATGGTCCTCGTCGACAAAAGTCACGTGGAACATTTCTTCGTCGTTTTCTTCCAGAGAAAACTTCTTGCGGAAAAGTTTCAGCAAGTCTGCATGAAAGTTCCCGTCAAATTCGTAATGGTCTGCCAGGTTGAACTTCTCGATAACCTTGTTGTGCAGTTCCCACGAATTAAAATAAGTCCAGACAATGTTCTTGCCGTCATCACCCCCTCCCAGCAGGGAAGACATAGAAGACAGACCACCGGCACCATCCAGCAACTTGCTGAGGCTTCCGGCAGAAGTTCCAGAACCGTTAGGCGGAGTTACGACAGCCTCGGCAGAATATTCAGGCTTGATAACCCACATCACCAATACAAAAGCTACCAACACAGGAAGCCAAAGCGTAACCATAAACAGGAACTTGTGCGAAAGGCAGCTATTGACCATCTTCAGCACACATTCCAATAAAGTCATGTCTTTCTGATTTTCAGTAACCATACTACTTGTAACTCATGTATATGATAAATGTAGACGAAACCACCGATAGCAGCGAGGCCAGGAACAAGGTGAAATCCTTAAAAGATTCGTAATGGCTTTTAGGAATTTCGATATAGTCGCCCGGAAGAATCTGATCTTCAGTGACGCTCAGGGTAAGGGCCGTCGGCTTGTTACCACGCCACACCCTAATCTGGTTCCAGGAACCGGCAATGGTGTTGATACCGGCAGCGGCGGCATAATCCAGCGCATGCCAGCTGGGATTATACGGATAACGGCCAATGGCATTTACGGCACCACCCACATAGACCAGCATTTCCTGCACAGAAAATTCCACTTCGGTATTGGGCGCAATCTGGGTCAGCTTCATTTCAGAAAGGGTAATCCAGCGGGGAGCCTTTCCAGGTTCGCGGACACAGACCGCCTTGTAACCTAGGTTATGCATACGGGTACCGCCGGCAAGCTCAAAGTAATCCTGCAAAGTCCTTCCTTCCTGGAAGGCCACACTAGTACGATACCCCGGGAAAATCAGCGCAATGTTATCGCCCATAGCGACAAAGGGAACATAAATCTTGTCCCCCTGTTCCAGCATGACATCCTGTTCGAAATCACCCGACGAAGACATTGCATTATAGTTCACATGCAGGGTATCGTTACCACGCAGGACCCAGATATCTTCCTTGTTGGCATTGGGAAGAACACCGCCAACCTGTCTAATGAAAAAGCTCAACCTGGTCTGAGGTTCAACCACCTGCTGACCGATTGTCGTTACGGCACCCATCACATTCACACGGAACTTCTTGAGAGCGGAAAGCTGGACAAAACAATATTCGCGGTTATAACGTTTAGCCACAAGATCAAGAATCAAGGTCTGGGCCTCGGACAGGGTTTTTCCACCAATATTGACCGAACCGCATTCCTCGATAGCCACGGAACCATCCGGATAAATTTGAACGGTGAGATACTTGTCTTCAAGCATCAAGTCCAAAAAATCACCCGGTCCAAGAACATAAGCAGAATCCACCTGAACTTCGGCAAAGGCCGGCTGAAGAGAAACTGTGCTACGGGAAGGCGCACCCTTACTAGAAGTGGACAACGAAGAACTAAGCATTGATGTCTCTGCAAAAGCAGAAAGAATGCAAAGCAAAATAAGTGAAATAATTTTCGGCATGTTGAACGAAAAATACAAAAATAAAGCAGCCGGAGTTATGGGTAAAAATAAAAAAGCCCAGTCATAGGACTGGGCTCTTTAAACCGATTGCAAAAGATCGATTAGACGGACTTGCCTTCGCCTTCAACCATGTTAACGGTTTCAGACTTTGCAGGTTCTGCAGACTTCTTAGCCTTAACGACGATTTCGTCTTCGACGAGACCGACGAGAGCCATTTCAGCAGCGTCACCAGCACGGTTCGGGCCAAGCTTCAGGATACGGGTATAACCACCGTTACGGGAAGCATAGCGCGGGCCGATAGTGTTGAACAAATCCTGGAGAACCTTCGGGTCCATCACGAAGCGAGCAGCTTCACGACGTGCAGAAAGGTCACCCTTCTTTGCATAAGTGATCATGCGATCCACGCAGCTACGAACGAGCTTAGCCTTGTGGAGAGTGGTGCGCACGTAGCGGTTGCCCTGTTCGGCTTCCATACCCTTTCCAAGAATGGAAGTGGTAAGAGCGCGGAGGATGGCACGCTTGTGCTGGGCGTTAACGCCGAGTTTCTTGTTTTTTACACCGTGTCTCATTTTTAATCCTTCAAGTAGTCATCGACGTCCATACCAAAGCTGAGGCCCATGGAGGTCAATACTTCATTAAGTTCAACCAAGGACTTACGACCGAAGTTCTTGTATTTGAGCATATCGTTTTCCTTGTTGCGCACAAGTTCGCCAACGGTATGGATGTTTGCCATACGGAGGCAGTTGCTGGAGCGAACGGAAAGTTCCAGATCGTCCACGCGGGTGCGCAGGAGCTGAGCGATACGCTGACGTTCTTCGTCCATCTCCAATTCTTCGGGAGATTCGAGATCGCCTTCGAAGTTGATGAAGATTTCCAGGTGATCGACCAGGAGCTTTGCAGCATAAGCCAAAGCATCTTCCGGATCGATGGAACCGTCAGTCGTAATCTCAAGTTCCAGACGGTTGTAGTCCGTCTTCTGGCCAACGCGGGTATCGCTGATGTGCATTGCTACTTTCTGCACCGGATTGAAGTTGGCGTCCATGGCGATTACGCCGATCGGAGCGTCCTTGTCCTTCAATTCGTCAGCAGTGACGTAGCCACGGCCGCTGGAAATCTTAACTTCCAGAGACAGCGAAGCGTTACCGTTCAATGTTGCGATATGAACATCCGGAGTCAGGATAGCGACATTCGGATTGTCCATGAAGTCCTTAGCCGTGACTTCGCCGTCGCCGGACATATCCAGGCGAAGGGTTTCGTCGTGGTCGGAAAGGAGCTTAACGCGGATGCTCTTAAGATTCAGGATAATGTCAGTGACATCTTCCTTAACACCCGGAATCGTCGAAAATTCCTTGTCAACGCCTTCGATTTTCACGGAGACAATAGCCGCACCCTGCAGAGAGGAAAGGAGCGTACGACGGAGAGCGTTACCGAGGGTGATACCCCAGCCACGTTCCAAGGCTTCTACGACAAACTTAGCGTAGCGGCCGTCTTCGCCGGTTTCCACTTTCTGGAAGCTGCGCGGCATCTGAAGTGATTTCCACATCATTGGCGATACCTCTTTAGATTAGACTCTTCTCTTCTTTTTAGGACGGCAACCGTTGTGAGGAACGCCCGTCACGTCTCGAATAGAGAGAACTTCGAGGCCCGCATTCTTGATAGCACGGACAGCGGATTCACGACCACCACCTGCGCCCTTGACGCGGACATCCACCTTACGCATACCGAGGTCGAATGCCTTGTGAGCAGCAACTTCAGCAGCCAGCTGAGCAGCGAACGGAGTGCTCTTACGAGAGCCCTTGAAGCCGGAGTTACCGGGAGAGCCCCAAGCTACAACGTTACCGCGAGCGTCGGTGATAGAAACGATTGTATTGTTGAAGGAAGCGAACACGCAGGCGATACCCTGGAGGTCAATACGCTTCTTACCCTTCTTAACCTTGACTTCTTCAGCAGCAGCCGGAGCTTCTACAGCGGCGGCAGTTTCATTAATTACTTCTTCAGCCACGATGAGACTCCTTACTTCTTCTTGTTAGCCACAGTTTTCTTCGGGCCCTTACGAGTACGGGCATTGGTGCGGGAACGCTGACCGCGGACCGGGAGGCCCTTGCGGTGGCGGATACCACGGTAGCAACCAATATCCTGCAAACGCTTAATGTTCAGGGTAACTTCTGCGCGAAGCTGACCTTCCACAGAGTATTCGTCTTCCAGGAGATGACGAACCTTACCTTGTTCTTCTTCAGTCAGGTCATCACACTTCTTGTCTTTGTCAATGCCCAACTGAGCACAGACCTTACGAGCGGTGAACAGACCGACACCATAAATTGCCGTCAGACCATATTCAACAGTCTTGTTTTTCGGTAAATCGACACCAGCGATACGTGCCATACGATCTCCTTATCCCTGCTTCTGCTTGTGACGGGGGTTCTTCGAACAGATGATGCGCAATACACCCTTACGACGGATGATCTTGCAGTTTTCACATCTGGGTTTGATGGAGGCTTTGATTTTCATAGGTTTGACCTTCTTTGAAAATACCTATTACTTGTAACGGTAAGTGATTCTTCCACGATTTAAATCGTAGGGAGAAATTTCTACCAACACTTTGTCGTCAGGCAAAATTCTAATGAAATGCCGACGCATTTTTCCTGAAACATGGGCCAGAATTTCGTGACCATTTCCGAGTTGAACGCGGAAGAAAGCGTTGGGAAGGGCTTCCAACACAACGCCTTCTACTTGAATTCCTTCTTCTTTAGCCACTAGTTAGCCATCCTGCCGCGGATGCGGCCATTTTTCAAGAAACCTTCATAATTTTTGGTATGCAACTGAGCTTCGAGCTGACGAAGTGTATCAAGTGCAACACCAACCACGATAAGTACCGAGGTACCCCCAATATAGAAAGTCATATTGAGTTCGTTTTTCAAATGCAGGGGAACAACGCTAATAAAAGCGAGATAAAGTGCCCCAGGCAGAGAAATTCGAGTTAAAACGTGGTCAATATACTCTGCAGTCTGCTTACCCGGACGTACACCAGGGATAAATCCGCCAGACCTCTTCAGATTTTCAGCAATATCATTCGGGTTGTACTGAATTGCTGTGTAGAAGAAGGTGAAGAAGATAATCAGGAGTGCATCCACCACACTGTAAGAAATGTGGCCGGGGATAAACATAGATGCAAAGCTCTGCATCGCTGTAACGTTCGGGAACCAAGATGCAATCATTGCCGGAATGAACATGATGCAAGAGGCGAAGATCACGGGGATCACGTTAGCGGTATTCACCTTGAAAGGCAGATAACTAGACTGACCACCTACGACCTTACTACCGACAGTACGGCGAGGACTTTGTAGAGGAATTCGACGGGTCGCCTGTTCCACGAAGACGATGAAGCCGACAATCAGGACCACGATGGCAAGGATCATTACTTCGAATGCCAGGGGATGAATGCCTTCCTTCAACATTTCCGCTTCAGCCATAACGGCCCTCGGGAGGCCGCCGACGATACCGGCGAAAATAATAAGAGAAATACCGTTACCCACACCATGAGAGGTGATTTGTTCACCAAGGTACATCACAAAGATCGTACCAGCAGTGAAGGTCAGGGTAGCGAGTAAACGGAAGCCGACGTTACCGGCGCCAGAAGCGAAGTCGTCCGCAAGGACCGACACGCCAGCACCAGTAGCGGTAGTCACCTTCAGGGAGGAAAGCCATACAGAAATGCCCCATCCCTGCAGAGCAGCCAAGGCTACCGTGAAGTAGCGAGTATACTGGTTCAGCTTAGCGCGTCCTTCCTGACCTTCCTTCTGTAACATCTGGATGGCGGGAATAACAGAGCCCATCAACTGAATGATAATGCTCGCACTGATGTACGGCATGATGCCCAACGCAAACACTGTGGCCTTAGCGAAAGCACCGCCAGTGAAGGAGTCATACAGACCGAACAAGTTGTTTGAATTACGGAAGAACTCCGCCAGAACGGCAGAATTCACTCCGGGGATGGTGATGTGAGCGCCAATACGATAAACGATCAAAAGACCAAGCGTAAAAAGCAACTTCTTACGCAGGTCTTCAATCTTGAAGGCATTGACGAACGCATCAATAGCTTTCTTGAGAGCTTCCATTAGATGATCTCGACTTTGCCGCCAGCAGCTTCAATGAGGGCCTTAGCCTTTTCGCTGATAGCGTTAACCTTTACGTTGATAGCCTTATCGATGGCACCAAAAGCGAGGACCTTGACCGGCAGTTCGACGTTACGGATGAAGCCCTGATCGAACAGAGACTGTGCATCGAAGTCGACGACGCTGCAGGAAGCAAGCTTCTTCAGGTTCACGATCTGGTATTCGACACCAGCGTGCTTGAAGCCGCGCTTCGGGATACGACGGTGAATAGGCATCTGGCCGCCTTCAAAAGCGACACGACCGGCCTTAGCACTCTTACGAGCACCAGCACCCTTCTGACCACGGCCAGCAGTGGTGCCCCAACCGGAACCCGGACCACGGCCGATACGCTTGCGCTTTACGACCTTGGCCTTGCCAGGATTGAGAGTATTGAGTTCCATCTTAGATCTCCTCGACCTTTACCATGTCAGCCACAGCATTGATCATGCCCTGGATGGAGGGGGTCAAATTGTGTTCAACAGACTGTCCAATCTTGCGCAGACCGAGAGCAGCAACGTTTGCACGATGCATCGGGAGGCGACGGACGATACCCTTGATCAAAGTAATACGAACTTTCTTCATTGTATTACCCCTTAGGCGTTAGCACCGCGCAGTGCAGCGCAGTCCTGTTTGTTCTTCTGAGCCAGGAGGCCTTCGACGCAAGCGCGAACGACGGTGCTGGGGTTGGAAGAACCGTGAATCTTAGTGAGAATGTTGCGCACGCCAGCGAGTTCGAGAACTGCACGGGCAGCAGCACCGGCGATAACACCAGTACCCGGAGCAGCCGGCATCAGGAGGATGCGGGTTGCACCGCTCTTGACTTCGATGTCATGAGGGATGGTGCCGTCCAGGAGCTGGACTTCGACGATGTTACGGTTAGCAGCTTCGGTACCCTTACGGATAGCTTCGGAAACTTCCTTAGCCTTGCCGAGGCCTACACCAATCTTACCATTCTTGTTGCCAACGACAACGAGAGCGGAGAAAGACATACGACGACCGCCCTTAACGGTCTTGGCGCAACGGTTGATGTGTACAACCTTGTCTTCAAATTCAGAAACTTGAGCTTCGCGTTCCAAAGTGTACCTCATTAGAACTTCAGGCCGCCTTCACGAGCACCTTCTGCAAGGGCCTGAACGCGACCATGATAGATGTAACCGCCGCGGTCAAAGACCACGGATTCAATGCCCTTGGACTTGGCGATTTCAGCAATCAAAAGACCGAGCTGCTTGCTCTGTTCAGTCTTTGTCATTTCACCGAACTTGCCCTGGAAATCCTTGGAAGTAGTGGTGAGCTGAGCAATAGACTTGTTGTTTGCGTCATCGATAATCTGGGCGACCATGTGAGACAAAGAACGGCGAACAGCCAAACGAGGGCATTCTGCAGTTCCGACAACAGACTTACGTACGCGAGCGTGGCGTGCGATTCTGGACTGGATTCTTTTCTTAGCAATTGCAGTCATAGTTTACCCTTATTTACCTGTCTTCTTACCCTGCTTGCGACGGACAATTTCGCCAGCGTACTTAATGCCCTTGCCCTTATACGGTTCAGGACGGCGGTACTTGCGAATTTCAGCAGCAGCCTGGCCAACCTTCTGCTTGTCGATACCCTTGATGGAAATCTTCAGGGGATCAACAGCCTTCAGTTCCACGCCTTCCGGTGCCTGGAAGATAACCGGATGAGAGAAACCGAGAACGAGGTTCAAGTCCTTGCCCTTCTGTTCAACACGATAGCCAACGCCAACGATTTCGAGAACCTTTTCGAAACCCTTGGTCACGCCTTCAACCATGTTGGCAACGAGAGCGCGAGTGGTGCCGTGAATTGCACGGGTGAACTTCTGGTCGTCAGGACGGGTGAAGGACAGCTGGTTGTTTTCGAACTTGATAGCAATCAGTTCGTGAACGTCAGCTTCGAGCTTGCCGAGGGGACCTTCAACCTTGATGTTCTGACCATTGATGGCAACCTTAACGTTTGCCGGGACGTTGATAATAGCTTTACCGATACGGGACATCTTTACCAAACCTTTGCGATGACTTCGCCGCCCACATTTTCCTTGCGAGCTTCGTGGTCAGTCATGACGCCTTTAGAGGTGGAGATGATAGCAAAGCCGAGGCCATTGCGAACGCGCGGAAGCTTGGCTGCGTCAACGTAGTGACGAAGACCCGGGGTAGACACGCGCTGGATGCCCTGGATTGCGGATTCACCGTTAGTGTAGCGGAGGAGGACCTTGAGGATGCCCTGCTTACCGTCTTCAACTACGACGAACTTCTTAATGAAACCTTTTTCCTGCAGAACGCGAGCGATTTCACGCTTCAGGTTGCTGGCAGGAATGTCCACCACGGGGAGCTTTGCCGTAGAGGCATTGCGGATACGGGTGAGCATATCGGCGATAGGATCTGTCATTGCCATGAGTATACTCTCCTTACCAAGACGACTTAGTGATACCGGGGATTTCGCCGGCCAGGGCCATTTCGCGGAAGCAAATACGGCAAAGGCCAAAGCGGCGCATAAAGGCGTGCGGCCTACCGCAACGCTTGCAACGGTTGTACCCACGAACGGTATACTTCGGAGTACGCTTGCATTTTTCAATCATTCTTGTGCTAGCCATGGTATTACCTTACTTACGGAAGGGGAGTCCAAGTTCTTCGAGGAGAGCACGGCCTTCGTCGTCAGTCTTTGCAGAGGTAACGAAGGAGATGTCCATACCGAAGGTACGAGAGATCTTGTCGATGTCGATTTCAACAAAGATGGTCTGTTCCTTGATACCGAGGGTAAAGTTACCCATACCATCGAAACCACGACGTGCGAGACCACGGAAGTCACGAACACGAGGCAGGTTCACGTTGATAAAGCGGTAGAGGAAGTCCCACATGTTTTCGCCATGGAGAGTGACCTTAGCGCCGATACCGATGCCTTCACGGAGGTGGAAGTTAGCAACAGCCTTCTTAGCGTTGGTAACGATAGCCTTCTGACCAGTGATTGCAGTCAGGGTATCCACAGCTTCGTCGAGAACCTTACGGTTCTGGGAGGCAGCGCCAACACCCATGTTGATCACGATCTTTTCGAGGCGGGGAATCATCATCACGTTCTTGTAGGCAAACTTCTGCTGCAAGGCCGGGACGACTTTTTCGAGATAAAATTGCTTCATCTGGTTCATTGTAATCCTCACAGAGCCTTACCGGACTTAACGCTCACGCGAACAGCCTTCTTGCCAGCTTCGCGAACAATGCGAGTACGTACCGGAGTGTTGCCTTCGAGAAGCATCACGTTGGAAATGTCGATCGGCAGTTCCTTTTCGATGATGCCACCGGTCTGGTTGGTCTGGCTCGGCTTTTCGTGACGCTTGCAAACGTTAACGCCGCTAACGGTCACCTTGCCTGCCTTGACGCTAATCACGGTGCCGGTCTTGCCCTTGTTGGCACCGGAAATCACCTTGACGGTATCATTCTTCTTGATGTTAGCCATTAGAGAACCTCAGGTGCGAGGGAGATGATCTTCATGTATTTCTTGTCGCGGAGCTCACGAGCCACCGGTCCAAAAATACGGGTTCCACGCGGTTCACCTTCCTTATTGATGAGAACCACTGCATTGTCGGAGAAACGGATCAAAGTTCCATCCGGACGTGCGATTTCCTTACGAGTGCGGACGACTACTGCGTCTGCCACGGAACCCTTCTTCACCTTGCTCTGGGGGATAGCGTCCTTAACGGCTACCTTGATGACATCACCGATGCTAGCATAGCGACGGTTTGTGCCACCCAAAACACGGATGCAGGCGACTTCCTTGGCACCACTGTTATCGGCCACGACGAGTCTGGTTTCTTCTTGAATCATATTCGCCTTACTCCAAAAAGATTATTTCTTCTTTTCCACAATGCGAACCAAGCGCCAGCGCTTAGTTGCAGAGAGGGGACGAGTTTCCATGATTTCTACCAAGTCGCCTTCCTGGGCTTCGTTGTTTTCATCGTGAGCCTTGAGCTTCTTGGTAGTGGTCATGATCTTGTTGTACATCGGGTGACGCTTGCGGTTTTCAACCACAACCGTGATGGTCTTATCCATCTTGTCGGAAGAGACAACGCCCTGCTTAACCTTACGAAGGTTTCTATCCATTTCCTGCTCCTGCCTGGCTTAAGCCTTGGCCTTTTCGGTGAGGATGGTCTTGACTCGAGCAATATCCTTGCGGGTTGCCTGAATCAAAGAGGGTTTTTCCAAGCTACCAAGCTTTGCAGCCATGCGGTAGTTGAACAAATCGAGATTCAACTGAGCGAGCTTTTCCTTGAGCTGGTCAACACCCAGTTCCTTTAATTCACGTGCCTTCATTAGATCTCCGATTCTTCGATGATTTTGCACTTGAGGGGGAGCTTCTGAGCTGCCACGTGGAGAGCTTCCAGTGCCAGTTCGCGTTCGACGCCACCCATTTCGAAAATGATGCGGCCCGGGAGGATCACGGCTGCCCAGAATTCGACAGCGCCCTTACCCTTACCCATACGAGCTTCTGCAGGATGGCGGGTGATCGGCTTGTCGGGGAAGACGCGGATCCAAACGCGGCCACCGCGCTTGATCTTACGGGTCATGGCGATACGAGCAGCTTCGATTTGGCGAGCAGTCAGCCAGCACTTTTCGAGAGCCTGAATGCCGAATTCGCCGAAGGCGATGGAGTTACCGCGAGAAGCGATACCCTTCATACGGCCTTTCATCTGCTTACGATGTAATGTTCTTTTAGGACTCAGCATAATTACTTCTCTCTCTTGTTGTCAGACATGACGTCCTTACCAATCTTTTCACCGTGCATGATCCACACCTTAATACCGATGGCACCATAAACGGTCTTGGCAATCGCAGTTGCGTAATCGATGTCAGCGCGCAGAGTATGCAGAGGCACGCGACCTTCAGCATACTTTTCAACGCGAGCAATTTCAGCACCGCCGAGACGGCCACCGCACTGCACCTTGATACCTTCCACACCCATACGCATAGCGGACTGGATGGCGCGCTTCATAGCGCGGCGGAAGGAAATACGCTTTTCGAGCTGACGAGCGATATTTTCGGCAACCAGCTTAGCGTCAGTTTCCGGACGCTTGATTTCCTGGACGTTAATATAGATTTCTTTACCGGTGATCAACTGGAGTTCGCCCTTCAGCTTCTCCAATTCTTCGCCCTTACGGCCGATCACGATACCCGGACGGGCAGTAAAGAGGTTAACATTCACCTTCTTGACGGTACGTTCGATGCCAACCTTGGACAGGGAAGCATGTTCGAAGCGCTTCATCAAGTAGCGACGGAGCATGATATCTTCATAAAGAAGATCTGCAAACTTGTCTTCGGCATACCACTTGGATTCCCAGCCGCGGATGACGCCAAGACGAAGACCATTCGGATGAGTTTTCTGACCCATTTTAATTACTCCTTGTTGGCCACAACGACTGTGATGTGAGAGAGCGGCTTTTCGATACGGAAAGCACGGCCCTGGGAACGCGGATGGATGCGCTTCATGATGGTTGCACCGTCAGCAGTGATGGTCTTGATGACCAGTTCTTCTGCTGCAACAGCGGAAGCGGACTTCTGCTTGAAGTTAGCAACAGCGGACTTCAGTGCATTTTCAACCAGGGGAGCGCCCTTGGTCTGCGTGTGGAGGATAGAGAGCATTGCGAATGCTTCTGCAACGGACTTGCCACGAACCAGGTCGACAACGCGACGCAGCTTGCGGACACCGTAACGGACGTTTTTCACTTTAGCTACAGCTTGCATTATTTCTTGCCTCCGACAGTTTCAGTCTTGCGGTGACCCTTGAAAGTACGGGTCAGGGAGAATTCACCCAGCTTGTGACCGACCATGTTTTCGGTTACATAGACAGGAATGAACTGCTTACCGTTGTACACGGAGAAAGTAAGTCCGACCATATCGGGGATGATGGTAGAACGACGGGACCAGGTCTTGATAGCCTGTTTCTTGTCGGAACCGGCCATGGCCTGAGCTTTGACGAGAACGTGGGAATCCACGAACGCACCTTTCTTAAGGGATCTAGACATGAATTAGGCCCTCTTCTGACGACGACGAACGATGAAACGATCGGTACGCTTATTGTTACGAGTTTTTGCACCCTTAGAGTTCTTACCCCAAGGAGAGCAGGGATGACGACCACCAGAGGTACGACCTTCACCACCACCAAGGGGGTGATCGACCGGGTTCATAACGACACCGCGGACAGACGGGCGAATGCCGAGCCAGCGAGAGCGGCCTGCAGAACCCGAGGATTCATTCATGTGATCGATATTGGAAACCTGACCAACGGTAGCGAGGCAGTCTTCCGGAATGTAGCGAACTTCGCCACTCGGCAGACGGACCTGGCACAGCTTGCCATCCTTAGCAACCAGTTCTGCACCGGCACCAGCGGAACGAGCAATCTGGGCACCCTTGCCCGGCTTCATTTCGATGTTGTGGATAATGGTGTTCAGCGGAATTTCGCGGATGGGAAGAGCATTACCAACGCGGAATTCGGCACCTTCGCCAGAATTCAGAACGTCACCGACCTTAACGTCTGCAGGTGCGATGATGTAGCAGCGCTTGCCGTTTTCGTACTTGACGAGAGCGATGCGAGCAGTGCGGTTCGGATCGTATTCGATAGTTTCGACGACGCAGGAGACACCTGCGAACTGACGCTTGAAATCGATGAGACGATACAGTTTCTTGTGACCACCACCGCGACGGCGGGAAGTGATTTCACCGGCGTTGTTACGGCCAGAGCTACGCTTGATACCCTTGGTAAGCGGCTTGTACGGCTTGTCAGCAGTGATTTCCTTGCGGTCACCAATCTGCTTGTAACGAAGCGTCGGGGTAAGCGGGCGATAAGACTTCAAACCCATGATTATACTCCTTCGAACTCAGCGATGGACTGACCGGCCTTCAAAGTAATGTAGGCCTTCTTCCAGTTGGACTTCTTGCCAGCAACCATGCCCATACGGACACGCTTCATCTTACCACGGTTGATCAAGGTATTGACGGAGTCAACAGAAACGTTGAAACGCTTTTCGATAGCTTCCTTGATTTCGGTCTTGGTGGCAGACTTGGCAACCTTGAAAACGTACTTCTTCACATCCTTGGATGCAGCCATAACCTTGGCAGCGTCTTCGGTAATGTGCGGAGCAACGAGGATTTCGTGAATTTCAGCCATTAGCGGCCTCCTTCAAGTTCTGCGAGTGCAGCCTGAGAGATAACAACGTTGTTGGCACGAACGATATCGTAGGTGTTAACGTCGGCTACGCGAGCGCAACGGCACCAAGGGATATTGTTGGAGGACAGGTAAAGGTTCTGATCCTTTTCGCTAACCAGGAAGAGAGCGTTACGCTGTTCCAGACCAGCCTTAGCGAGAACGGAGAGGAGATCCTTGGTCTTGGGAGCTGCGAAGCTGAGAGCTTCGAACACCATCACCTTGCCTTCAGCTGCCTTAGCAGAGAGAGCAGAGTGGAAAGCGATCTTCTTAACCTTCTTGTTGACCTTTTCGAAGTAGTCGTGAGACTTCGGACCGTGAGCCTTAGCACCACGAACCCAAACTGCAGAGGTGTTCTGACCGGAACGAGCGCGGCCGGTACCCTTCTGCTTCCACGGCTTCTGACCACCACCGCTAACGGCGGACTTGTTCTTGGTCTGAGCAGTGCCCTGACGGTTGTTGTTCAGGATAGCCTTGATATGCAAGTACATGCAAACCTTGTTGACTTCCACGTCGAACATTGCCGGGAGCTGAATATCATTCTTAAAATCGCCAGTAGCGGCGAAGAGCTTTGCATTAGCCATTAGTCTTTCCTCACCACGATAATGCTGTTCTTAGCACCGGGGACTGCGCCACGGACGAAGATCAGGTTGCGGTCGCCATCAACCTTAACGACCTGGAGGTGCTTAACGGTAACCTTCTTGTTACCGAACTGACCAGCCATGCGCTTACCCGGGAAAACACGGCCCGGATAGGAGTGAGCGGAAGTACCACCCGGTTCACGCATATTGTGAGTACCGTGGGAACGAGGACCGCTGTGGAAGTTGTGGCGCTTGATGGTACCAGAGAAGCCGTGACCCTTAGAGATGCCGGAAACGTTGACAACCTTAACGTCAGCGAAATCAGCAGCACCAAATTCCTTGCCAACCGGCCAGGATTCGAGATCAGCGACATCAAATTCAGCGAGGTGTTCACGAACAGCAACGTCAGCCTTCTTGAAATGGCCGATTTCTGCCTTATTGGCACGCTGTTCCTTCTTGAGACCAAAGCCGATCTGGACAGCAGTATAGCCATCCTTCTCTTCTGTCTTGTGGGAAACGACCACGCACGGACCGGCTTCGAGAACCGTAACAGGAACGCATTCGCCCTGTTCCGTGAATACCTGGGTCATTCCCAATTTCTTTGCGAGAATACCGTTCATTGTTATTAAACCTTAATTTCGACTTCAACGCCTGCGGGCAAGTCAAGTTTCATGAGGGAATCTACAGTCTGCGGAGTAGCATCAAGGATGTCGATAAGACGCTTGTGCGTACGGGATTCGAACTGTTCACGAGAAGTCTTGTCAATATGCGGAGAGCGGAGCACCGTATACTTCTGAATCTTCGTCGGGAGAGGGATGGGGCCAGCAATGCGGGCACCAGTGTTCTTAGCTGTATTCACGATGTCCTGAGCAGAGCGGTCGATCATGCGATGATCGAAGCTCTTCAAGCGAATACGAATGCGTTCACCAGCCATTGTAAATTCCTTACTTGATGATTTCGGTTACAGAACCAGCACCAACGGTACGGCCACCTTCGCGGATTGCGAAGCGGAGCTGCTTTTCCATTGCAACGGGGGCAATGAGAGTGGTGTGGATGGTCACGGTGTCACCCGGGGTCACCATTTCGACACCTTCCGGCAGCTGGATGGTACCAGTAACGTCGGTGGTGCGGAAGTAGAACTGGGGACGATAGCC
>NZ_FRAX01000023.1 GCF_900142465.1 Fibrobacter sp. UWH6 | reverse complement strand
CTCAACACAATCAGGCTGGGCGTGTCAAACGCAAGGATCGAGGCGACGAACAACAAGATAAAGCTACTGATACGGACTGCCTATGGCTTCAGGAACATGAACAACATGCTGTCGCTGATAATGTTGAGCTGTTCCTATGTAGATGTAAAGATAGCCTACGAATGGGAATCGGAATCGAGAGAATCATCTAGCAAGGCTGCCTAAATGCTTCCACACATGTTGATGATGCCTCACTTTTTTCATTAATTCACCTCCTAATGGTCATTGAATACAAACTATTTTTTCTTATTCAACAACAAAAAACATCGTTTGGCGCGCAAATATAAAAACATTTTTAATTGCATACAACTTAAAAAAAGATCGTTTTATTCATGATGCTTCAAAAGCGTTAGACAATTTGTTATCTTTTCACGAAAATCAAACATGTCATCTATTATGAAAAATCTTCTTTCAGTTGTCCTTATTCTTCTCACACATACTATTGCGCAGGCCGAATCTATCAGGAATGCCGATATTACAATCTGCGAAGTCATTAGTCATGCAGGTTTCGCAATAGTTGACGAAAAAACATTCAATGAAGCATTCAGTTATCTAAAAGATTCGTCCTTTACACAACTGAGTTTCACAGTAAATGTAAGTGGAATGATAGACTCTGTATACGAAAAGTATGATCGTGTACATGATATGAACAACACAACTACATCTGTTCCTATAATAGGAATCGTTGATCACAAAGTCACAACCGTAAAGGCTGTAAAACTGAAGAATAGCAAGCTAACCTTGCCCAAAGGCAACGATTCAACAATGGTAAGGCGATTTAAGTCGGACCTTGTCTTTATTCCCAGTAAAATATCCGTTACGCCAGGTGACATCATTGATATTAAAAATTACGGCGCTCTACTGAACGACACCTGTTACGTAGGAGAAACAACACAGCAAAAGGCGCTCGTTTACGGAGAATACTCTCTATCGTCCACACCATCTTCCCTACCAGCCAACAGTCATAAAAAAACAGCTAAGGTTATTTTGCATCACAATCGTGACGCCCAAGGCAAATTTTCAAAAAACGACTCCAAGTATTCAGTAAAGTTTTAACACCATTTTTTAGGAGGATAAATGATCAATGTAAGTAAAATAATTGCCACCTTTTTTTTCGCAATTGGCGTAGCTGTCGCATCCGAAAGTTTTGGCGGCATCGGCATTTCGTTTCAAAAAGAGAATGACGGCATCAAAATAGTTGACATTATTCCCAATACACCTGCAGCAGAAAGCAATCTCCAGGTCAGCGACCGGATTATAGCCATTGATGGAATTTCCTTAAAGGGAAAATCCAGCGAAGAAGCAAAACTTATGTTTCGCGGTCCCAAGAACAAGCCCATTGAAGTGACCTATGTCAATAACGGTGAAACCTACTCTACAGTTCTCTCTCGCATTCAAATTACCGTCAAGCCACTGAAAAACATTGAAGACTGGTACGACGGAAAAGAACAATTCAGCACCCACGAAGTCAAGGCCTTTGCTTCCTCTACGGAAAATGACAAGGAACTCCTGGCAGTCCTAAAGAAAGGATCGGTACTCCAGACGGAGGAATCAACTTCTGCAGACAATTTAGATGGCGTATACATCGAAAAGGCCCCAAAAGACGCACCTAAAAACAACAGAAGCGATATAACTAGGCCAGCAGCAAATAGAACTCAAACGCAACACTATCGCAACATCAACGGCGAAATTGTGAAAAAAGAGACTAAGCACTCCGTAAAGTTTTAATTCCCCGAGAGATTATTTCCAGCGGGAATAGCGTTCTCAACACAAAAAGAGCTAGGCTTCTTGGCTTAGCTCTTTTCATACAGTTTCGTCGGGTTAGTTGCGGACGCAACGGACGGAATAACCGTAGTCCTGTGGAGAGGTGGCATCAAGGGTCAGTTCAAGTGCAAATTCTCCCAAAACCGTCTAAACGTAAACTTGGGGCAACATTTGGGTTGGATTTAAACATTGAGGGTAAACAAAGTCAATTGGCTTGACACAGCCCCTTCTTTAGTGTACATTTGTATATATGAAAGAAGTCCGTCCTGAAGACAATTCCATATTGCTGTACAAAGATGAAAATGGCAAGACAAACGTCTCTGTCCGTTTTGCCGATGAAGATGTCTGGGTGACTCAGGTCCAGCTTGCGGAGCTCTACGAGACGACGCAACAAAACGTTAGTCTCCATATCGACAATATTTATAAGGACGGCGAATTGCCTCGCGAGTCAACTCACAAGGATTTCTTGTTAGTTCGGCAAGAAGGCAAGCGGAATGTTCAACGCGAAATTGCACACTACAATCTCGATATCATCATTGCCATCGGTTACCGCGTGCAATCTCCAGTGGCGACTCGATTCAGGACATGGGCCACAACGCGTCTGCACGAATTTATCCAAAAGGGTTTTGCGCTAGATGACGAACGATTGAAAAATGGCCGCAACCGCTATTTCAAGGAACTACTCCAGCGCATTCGCGACATCCGTTCCTCTGAACGAAATTTTTATCAGCAGGTGACAGACATTTACGCCACCGCCGTAGACTATGATCCCCGTAAAAAGATCACGCTGGATTTTTTTGCAACCGTGCAGAACAAATTGCACTATGCCGTTCACGAGCATACAGCCGCAGAACTGATTTACGAACGTGTGGATAGCGAAAAACCGTTTGTCGGCATGACTAACTTCAAGGGAAATTACGTTACCGAAGAAGATGTAAAAATCGCCAAGAATTATTTATCTGAAAAAGAATTACAACGTTTGAACCTGATGGTTTCTCAGTTCCTGGATTTTGCAGAATTGCAGGCCCTTGACGAAAAGCAAATGCGCATGCAGGACTGGATAGACGCCCTGGACAACCAGATTGTCATGAGCCAGAGAAAATTACTCGAGGGCAATGGTAAGATTTCTCACGAAGATGCCATGGAAAAAGCTGAACGCGAATACAAGCTCTTCAAGCGAAAGGAACTTGCAAATCTGAAAAGCGACTTTGACAACTTTTTGGAACTTCGCGAAAAGATTGCCTCTTATAAAGCATAGGAAACTTTAGCAGCACACAACCCAAACCTCAATAACTTATCATGCCTAAGCGTACTGGTGTTGCAGACTTGCCTTTGCATACGGGGACTGTTCCCCGTTGGCTCGCAGACCGTATGCGTGACTTGGGCAGACTCATTGCCGAATCCATTGTGGAGAATTACGGCAAGAAGGAATTTCTGGTTCGCCTAAGTGACCCGCTGTGGTTTCAGTCCTTCGGGGCGGTCATGGGCATGGACTGGCATTCCTCGGGAATTACCACCAGCGTGATGTATGCCCTGAAGCGTGGGCTGAACCCTATTGCAAGGGACCTTGGGATTTATGTGTGCGGCGGTCGCGGAAAGTTTTCGCGGGAGACTCCTACGGAACTGCTGCAGATTGCAGACCAGACCGGCGTGGACGGGAATTACCTGAAGCGCACCAGCTGTCTTTGCGCCAAGGTGGACAACACCGCGGTGCAAGACGGATTCCAGCTTTATCAGCATAATTTTATCGTGACGGATGAGGGCGACTGGGCGGTGGTTCAGCAGGGCATGAATACGGACGCCCGGGCTGCAAGACGTTACCACTGGTGTTCTTCTAACTTGCGTTCTTTTGTAGAAGAACCCCACGCAGGCGTGGTAGGCGAAAACCGCGGGCAGATTCTGAACTTGACTCATCAGGAAGCAGGCATTACCCGCAACTCCATTCTGGAACTGACTCACGAAAATCCCGACAGGATGATGCGTGAGATACAGCAGATTGTGGCTCCCAATTCTTCTGTCATTGTTTCGCCCCAAATGGATTTGTTCGCCCCGCCAGAATCCCAACTTGTTGACGCCTCCGGCAATCCCCTGTCAAGTGCAGCCCCGTGGGAAATCGCTCGCGCAGGAATGGACGTCGCAAGGGCAACCTGCCGAGACCCTATCGTCGCAAATTCTTCCCGGGATTGCATTATGCCCAACCGCCATGAAGTCCGCGCAGAAGATGTGGACCTGAAGCGCCTTGGGGGCGTACTTGCAACCGCCTACGAATCCAACCCCAAGGATTTTGAAAGTCTGCTGTTAACACCGGGACTTGGCCCCCGCACTTTGCAATCCCTCACTCTCGTCAGCGAAGTGATTAACGGAACTCCTTCCCGCTTTAGGGACCCTGCCCGCTATTCCTTCGCCCACGGTGGCAAGGATGGGCACCCCTTCCCTGTTCCCACCAGAGTTTACGACGAATCCATTCGCGTTCTGAAAGGCGCTATTGAAAAGGCGAAAATCGGCGACCGAGATAAAATGGATTGCCTCAACCGCCTTCACGCCACCCAGCTGGCCATCGAAAAAGACTGCGAACCCCTCGCCGACTTCGATAAAACTCTGGAGCATGAAAAAAACCACTCGCAGGAGTGGGGCGGCAGAACGGTTTAAGGCCTATTTCCATTCAATTGAAATCTTTCTCTTTTTGACAGCACAATCTGTCAAATAAGAATCAATCAAAGTCTGATAAGGAATGCCCTGATCCTTTGACATTTTCTTGAAATACTCAATGGTTGAAGAATTCAACCGAATGGTAATTTGTTTTTTTAATGCAGCCGCATAAGGATTTCTTACAGCCTTCATTTTTTCAAAATCATACTCTTTCTTCATGGTTCATCTCCTTTACGCGCATTCCAATAATACTGAAACTCTTTCTTCGTCGCTTTCCGGGCACTAATGATGCGATTGACAATCAAATCATCATCATCATTAACACGTTCCGTATAGACAACAATCAAGGTTCTTAGTTCAGAAGACAATCCTATAAGAATAGAACGATCTTCATCTTTTGAATGTTCTACATCAAAGAAAACTCTAGCATGATCATCTTCAAAGCAACTCTTGGCTTCTTCAAAAGATACGCCATGTTTTTTCCGATTTATCTCATTCTTCTTTTCATCCCACTCGAAATCTATTTCCATAATAGACCTCGATGTATAACTACAATATAATTACATTCAAAAATAAACGCAAGTGCCTGCAATGCGATTGCGGACGCATTTAACTCCATTCTGAGTATTTTCACTTTTTTCCTGAAGAACGCATTTCCCTTTGAGATTGATCTCTTGGGCCCTTGTCAAGGACGGACAGCACTTAGGAATTTATTCCTTAGTGCGCATGATCCCCTTTAGGGGAGATATAAAAAAAAATCAGTATTTCTGATTGAGTCAAATATACAAAAAAAATCCCACTCGCAAGAGTGGGGCGGAAGAACGGTTTAAGGAGCGTTCTAGATTTTTTCGTCTGGGGCTTGTCCGTTATGGGCAAGCCATTTGCATTCCGTCAATTCCATGTCGGTAAATACAGCCCTAAAGGAGGAATCTTCGGGACTGCAAGCGTAAATGCCAAACTGGATTTCGTCGGTAGCTTTCCACATGTGGCAAATTCGCATTTGTGAAAAGTTGGAACCGTCTTCGGAACATTCAATGCAGAAATCATTTTCGCGACGGCTGAAGCGATACCACATGGATTTAATATCGGCACTGATTGCGGTGGTAGCCCAGTCGGAATAGCCCATGTTGGTGGCCACACTTCCAAGATGCTGGAATTTTTCATTCTCGTATTCGATGGAAGCCTTCAGCCAGTTTTCGCTATCCAGATACATGGCCACGCCGCACTGGTCAAAACGCTTCTTGCTTTCGAAAGAAGTCTTCACGACGAAAGAGAAAAACTTCTCTGCAGTCTTGATTTGAAGAACCGGTGCGTTATCATTTCGGAAATGATAATAGGTTCTTTGCCAAAGGTCCGTATGAGGTTCCGTAATGATTTCAATAACATCATCCGTAATGGAAAACTTTTTCGGAGCCCTAGTCCAGAACCAATCCTTGGCATTCATTTTCATTATTCATCCTTCACACAGCGAACGGAAAGTCCGAAGTTCTTTGCATAAGGGTAGACGGAAACATCCTTGCGGCCAGCCATCATGTGGACGCCGATTGCTTTTTTGCTGGGCGCGGCATCACCATCCTGCAAGTTTGTGCCATCCTGCGACACACCCTCTTCCGTGGCGCTCCACAGATAAGCGTACATTGTCTGGCGATCGAAGCGACCGCGGTAATCGCGGAAACCCGAGGGCGTTGCGTTAAAGCCGTACTCGTCGGAACCGTTGCCGTAATGGCTCCAGCCTTCAGCGGATTTCAACTTGACGCCTGCGGAGTCCCGACCGCCTACGTCTGCGAAAAGCTGTTCAAATTCTGCGGCCGTGGGCAGGTGCCAACCGGCGGGGCAAACATCCTTCGCCACATCCCAAGTATAAAAACGGCCGTACTTGCGACAGTCGTAATTGAAACGTGTATAGCACCAACTTTCTTCCGCAGCAAAACTCTGGTTCTCCGCCATCCAAACCTGGGAACCAATTTTTACCGTCCTGTATTCCTGATTATCTCGGGAATCTTTTAAGATGTCCTGCGCAAATACTTGCAAACTCATCAGAAGGAATACAAATATGCCAAAGCGAAATTTCATCATCAGATATTAAAATAAAAAAAGCCGATGCCGATTTTCATCGGCATGACTTCAATCATCAGGAACATGAGCTTTTATCAACGATTCAATCGGACCGTTCGCCTAATTCCATCAGCAGATTGCAACAGGTAAATGCCCTTGTTATACCCTGCAGTCTTCAGGCTCGTTTCAAAAGCGGAGCCATCCACGCGGACACTTCCCAAGACCTTGCCCATCAAATCAAAGACTCGGTAATTCTTGGAAGCAGCATTCATTGCATAGCTACGGATAATTCCAACACTGGAATCAGGAGGAGTGATGGGGTCACCGGATACAGCGAACGTAATATAATCAATATCCATCCAGCTGCCCGTTACCGTGAATCGCAGGACATGTTCACCTTCGGTGAGGTTCACGCCACTGGCCGCAATAACACTGTTAAAATCATCGTAGTTGTCTTTGCCCTCATTCTTGGGGACCGCAATGGATTCCGTAATGTCCTTGCCATCCATGGAAAGCTTGAAACTGGAAGTATTGTTGGCGGAAGCTACGGAAGCAAATACATCGTACTTGCCGGTTTCTGCAACCTTCACCGTGTATTCCAGCCATTCCCCTTCCTGGTTGTAGCCCACCACAACCTTGTCGCCTTTCTTATAAAGGTCAACGCCAGTATCCTTGCGGTAACCGCTGTCGCCGTGATTTTCAGAATCGTTATCCTTGTAGGAATCGTTACCGGAACCTACGCCGGGAATGTCAAAATCTTCCGCCTGGATTCTTCCGGGAATAGTCGCCGCCACACCGTGAAACGGCTGCTGAGGCACAGGTTCAACAGGAGCACGGTTCATATGTTCCAGCATCACCTTAGCGTAACGCTTGCCAAATTCAATGTAACCGTCGCGGTTAAAATGATAGCTATCGCCAGCGCTTCCAAGACCAGATGAAGAAACCGGCCAGGCATTATCCATCACCTTGGTAATGCGCTGCACCTGACTTGTGCTAAAGCCCCTGCAGCAGCCATCTTCACGCATTTCGCCAGCCAGCAGCGGCACCGTATCGGAACTGAGTCCAAGATCGGTCAGCATGTCGTCGCGAATTTTCTTGAGGTCTTCGGCCCAATGGTTATTGTTCCAGTCCGATTCACCCTGGTGAACAATGATACCCTTGATGACACCATCCTTCTGGGCAATCTTTGCAAGATCAATAATTCGCTTGTACAGATTGCTATCGTAAGCCTTGGCCCAGTTAATAATCCAGTTTTCCTTTTGACGATCAGGATCTTCAAGATAAGCCTGCCAGTTGTCCTTATCGAACAACTTGAGTGCAGTACCACCCACAGCAACTGAAATAATGCCAACGGTTACATCGGGCAAGGAATCCACCAAGGTGCGGCCAAAATAATCTGCAACAGAAATGCTGGGAGGATTATCGCAGTTTGCCAACTGGGAAGTTGCATCGGTCCAAACACCCATGGTGCGACCCTTTGCGGGGCAATCCATAGAAGGCAAAAGTTTAAATCGTGGATAAGGCTTTGTTTCTGGTTCTGCAGCGCCTGCGGCACCCGCCATATTAGACTGACCAAAGGCAATGTAGATGTGGAAATTCGGATCGGGTGCAGCGCTCGCCAAAGTGGCCGCCGCAGCCAAGGACAAAATCAATTTTTTCATATTGGTACCCATACAATCTTAAGATACCCTTTTGCGCCACAAAAAAGCCCATATATATGGAACTTCTCCTGGACAAATTATCCACGAGGTCCGGCACTTTTTCAAGGGACATATTTTTTATCATTGTGCAGGATGAAAATTTCAGTTCTTATAGACAATCGTAAATTTTCGGGAAATCCAGGTGCCAAAACCGAAGTCTGTTCCTGCGACGCATTGACGCCGGAATGGGGACTCTCCGCATTCATTGAATTCAATGGTCATCGAATTCTTTTGGATACCGGAGCGTCAGCAAACTTTGCAGAAAACGCAACTGCACTGGGAGTAGATTTAAGCACCGTTGACGCAGGCGTTCTAAGCCACGCCCATTATGACCACGCCGGTGGCATGGAAGATTTTTTCAAGGCAAATGACCACGCCTGTTTTTACCTGCGGGAAGGTGCCGGCGAAAACTGCTACAGCAGGCATAAATTCCTCAAGCTGTTTTCCTATCAGAAATACATCGGCATACACCGCGGCTGGCTCAAGCGCTACGCAGACCGCATCAAGTTCGTTGGCAGTTCCTCTCGCGAAGCCGCGAGTAGTCCCACGGAAATCCTGCCGGGCGTTTTTCTGATAGGTCACAACGACACAATATTCAGCGCAGAAAGCCGCGCCGCAATCGCCGCCCGCAACGGCCTTTCCATCAAGCTGAACGGCAAATACATTCCCGACAGTTTCAATCACGAACAGAGCCTTGTCTTCGACACTCCTCAGGGCCTGTTCATCATGAACAGCTGCAGCCACGGCGGTGCCGACAACATCGTCAAGGAAATCCAGCTGGCCTTCCCCAACAAAAAGATTTACGCCATCCTGGGCGGTTTCCATTTATACAAGACGCCGGATTCTAAAGTCCGTGAATTTGCAGAACGCCTCCGCGCCCTCGATGTCCAGAAAATTTATACAGGCCACTGCACTGGCGATCGCGCCTACGAAATTTTAAAGGGCGTTCTCGGAGACCGCGCAGAGCAAATGTACACGGGCTTGGAAATAGAAATTTAGCCTTTCGGCTACACTCAAGGATATGGATCCTTCACTACGTTCAGGATGACGATTTTAAACAAATAATCAAAAACAATACTATCTTATTGAACATGAAAAACGAAAGTATTTCCCTCGACCATCTTGAAAACATCAAGGGCAATCCCAAGGCCCTTTTGCCGATCGCCATCTTCCTAGTGCTTTATCTTGGACTTGGCATCACCTTTGAATACGTCCTGAAGGTCCCCATGGGATTCTACAACATTCCCATTGTAGCAGCGTTCCTCATTGCCATTTTTGTGGCTTGCATTCAGAACCGCAAGTTGAATTTTGACAAGAAGATGAACGTGATGGCAGGCGCTTTAGGTGACCGCAACATTTTCCTCATGATTCTGGTGTTCCTGTGCGCCGGTATCTTCGCTGGAATTCTGGGGCGTTCCAGCGCCAGTGCGGCAGCCTACTTGCTATTGGATTTTATTCCGTCCCAGTTTGCGGTGGTGGTCTTGTTCGTAGTGGCGGCCTTCGTCTCTACCGCCATGGGAACTTCCGTAGGCACAATCGCGGTGGTTTCGCCAATCGCCATTGAAGTGGCAGGTGCCGCAGGATTCAGCATCCCCTTCTGCGTGGCATCTGTCATTGGCGGCGCCATGTTCGGCGATAACTTGAGCTTTATTTCTGACACCACCATCGCAGCCACCTCCACACAGGGCTGCAAGATGAAGGATAAGTTCAAGGTGAATTTCTGGATCGCCTTGCCTGCCGCCTTGGCAGCCATCGTGATTATTACAGCCATCTCCTTCGCCACCGACGCCCACGAAGTAGTAAGCGCCGACTACAAGCTGATCCAGCTGATGCCCTACGTTTTGGTACTGGCTTTGGCTCTGGTCGGCATCAACGTCTTCATGGTCTTGCTGGTGGGTATCGTAGCGGCCGCCGTCGTTATGGTAGGTAGCGGCGAGCTCAACTTTGTCGGACTTCTCTCCCACATCGGCAATGGAATTTCCGGCATGTACGAAACCATCATGGTAGCCGTTTTGGTCAGCGCCCTCTGCGGACTTATTCGCATTCACGGCGGATTCGCCGCTCTGCTGGATTTCATCCACAAGGTTTTCAAGGGCCATAGAAGCGGTCAGCTGGGCGTCGGCCTTCTGGTAAGCGCCATGGACGTAGCCACTGCCAACAACACCGTAGCCATCGTCATGGCGGCTCCCATCGCCAAGCAGATGAGCGACGAATACAGAATCTCCCCGCAAAAGACCGCCTCCCTCCTGGACATTTTCGGATGCATTTTGCAAGGTCTGCTCCCCTACGGTGCCCAGATGCTGGTAGCCCTTTCCGCCATCGCATCGGCAGCAACCGCAAATACCGCAGCCGGCGCAGTGGTCAACGGTGTCGAAGCGGTGAACGTCAGCGCCTTCGACATCATCCCCTACATGTTCTATCCCTTCCTGCTCTTGATCAGTGTGCTGGCCTTTATCGCCATCTCCCCCAAGAGAAAGAAGAATGTCTAAGGCCGCTTTTCACGCGATCCTGGCAATTCCACATTGGAATAGCGATTTGCAGCACTCCCCCTTGCGTCCACGAACATTCTGCCGTATATTATAGACATAGACCGGATGTTAACCGGAACGCGGGGCCTGCGGGACCTGCTGAGATAGAAACGAGTCGGCCCTTCGGCGCCGACCGTTTTTTTTGGGGACTTTTTTCAAAAATAGGTTACTAAACAAGCGTTTTAATACGATTTAGTAACCCCAATTTTAGTTTATTCAAAACGAGAACCACATTCACGAGCTATTTTACAAGGTGCACAGGTTACTACTATCTATTTTTTATCCATTTTAGTAACCCCAAAAACGTATTTTTCCTCATCAAAGTAGATAAAATAATTAATTTATACAAAATAAAGGTTACTAAATGAACTTTTCTTGCCCATTTAGTAACCTCAAAATGAAAATCTGACTTTTTAAAATCGCTTTTCGAATTTAGCGAATGGCACGAAGCCTTGTTCCCTCGCGGGGCTATTTCTTCTTTTTCTTGGCGGCCTTCACATTGGCGAGAGCGGCTTTCAAGGCTTCCTTTTCGGCCTGCTGTTCTTCGGGAGTGGGCTTGGTATCTTCAACCAGACGGTCGGCCCATTCATCCCAGAAGCGGCAACGTTCGCCGTCCAATTTCATCTTGGCGAATTTGACGGGTTCCGTTTCTACAGCCAGAGTTACAACAGATTCCTTGTAAGCCTGCGGGAGGCCAGAAACGTGAGCCATGCGCTGCTTCAGTTCCGCCACAGTAGCGTCAAGAATTTCTACGCCAAAGCGACGTTCAACGTAACGGCGGGTAATGAAGCCCATAGACATAAAGTAGTCGCCCTGGTTTCCTTCGGCAAGGTAATTGCGAACGCGAAGTTCCTTGAGAGCCAAGACCGCTTCTTCGTAAGGCGGCAGACGGGGAGCCGCACCCTGCTTGCGTAATTTCTTGTGCAGGAGCCAGCCAGCCACCACCAGCAAGATGGCACCAAGTACACCCAGCAAAATATACAGCCACTGAGGCAGGCGGGGGTCAGCCATGGGGTCTTCCACTTCCAGGATGTCCTCTTCTTCGCCGGTGGTGCGGGGAGCAACCTTCACGGCCACGGGGTCTGTATTGGTGCGCACGGTATCGCTACCCACAACAGCCAACACCTGCTGGGGAGCGATCATGAAATCGCCGCCGACAAAAGTGTTCAACGTTGCAAGCCAGGTAAATTTTGCAGTGCCCTTGGGCATACCCTCGGTAATACGTTCATTCTTCATTTCCTTCACTTCGAAGCTACCGAGATTTCCTACGAAGCTGGGCAAATCCACAATGGCGTTTTCGGGAGCGGTCACGGAGATTTCGTAATTGAACATATCACCGATAAACACCTGGGCGTTATCCACGTTGGCCTTGACACTTACATCGAAGGCGAAACTCCAGGAAGCCACAAGACATACCAGCAGGGCAATCAGCGAAAAACGACGTACCAAAATAATGTTCTTCATAAAAATTAGCGTTCCAAAACCGCGATTTCAATATTCTTCAAGGAATATACAAAATTTCGACTATGGCAAGCCAACCCAAAAATGTGGACTCGGGAAAGAAAAAGCTAGATTGAAAGAACTACGTTATGAATGGATCCGTTTTCAAGAAGCTGGCAATTGCGCTATTGGGCTGCACCCTTTTTTGGGGAGTGCCCGCCTGCGCGCAGACAGATTCTACGCAAACGGATTCCGCCCAAACAGCCACGGTCCAGACCGAGGCGGCCATTGACTCTAGCTTTCGAACCAGCGTAAACCACAACTTTACCTGGGCAGCCTTTGTACTGACTCACAAGGCGCTCCGCAATTCGGAATCCCTGCACAATTGGCCGTTCTTCCCGCTGGCAACCCCCATTGCCTGGAACAGCGATTTCCGTGCCGAAAAGGATCTGGGCAAACTGCTGACTTTGAAAGGAATGGTGGGTTCAAACCTGAGCATCATGGACCTGGGATTCAACAGCGACATTACCCTGGAAGCAATCCACTTGTTGGAGCTGGGCATATCCGCAAACATCCATTCCTCCTTCAACTACGGAAGTTACGCCACCTTCATGGGCGTATACAATGCTGAGGAAGGTGCGTTTGACAGGGATATGTTCATGACGGCTTTTTCCTACGGAATCAAATACCGAGTAGGCGCCACCATTCCCTTGATCGCCTTTTTGCCCAGGAGCAAATGGACCAGGATTGTATTGAGGCCAAACGCCAACTGGACCTTTACCAAGTACACCAATGCCGAAGAGGGTGAAATCTGGAAATGCGGTTCGGAGTATTCTGCAAACGGATACCGCTACCGGTATGGAGGAACATTAATTTATATGTTGCCATTCCAGCGATTCCCCATGCTCATGGTCAACGCCGGTGTAGGCGGATTTTTAAGGTCCACCAAATTTGACGAAGTTTACGATGGTTATGATCCCTACTTCAAGACCTTTAGCATCATGCCCATGCTGAGCATAAAGGTTAACGAAAAATGGAATGGCATGATCATGGCAAACTTCTCCAGGGATCGCAAATACAGGAATTACCATTACGAAGTCACTGAGGAACTTCTACAGGAAAGAATCGGAAGCGAGTGGGGCACAAAAGTCATCATGGCGACTTTTTCCCGAAAGTTCTAGGGGATCGACTAAACGCAAGCGGCCAAGCGATTTGGAATCTCACCTAGGCGAGACTTTGGCAGCCCGACGTTTAACGGCCCAGCAGTCTTTTCTTCCGCAACGCTGCAGACGGATGTTCACGATAAATTAACGAAAAAAGAATCGTATGCGGAATCTCGCAAGAGGCAAGTTCGCGCAGCGCCTTTTTAGCCACCTGCTTGTCAGTCGCTTCCAGAGCATACTTGTCGCATTCGTATTCCTGATTCCAGCAATAGAAATGGAACAGCACGCGGCCAGGAACCGCCACCACATGGAGCCAGAGGATAGCCGCCCACAGAGGCAAACCGTAGCGTCCCATCAGCATGGCCAACAGACCCACCGCAAGCATAAGCACCGCCACCTTGAAAAGGTTCCGCAAAACACTGTGGTGATAAACACCGTGAGCTTCTTCATGGAACTTCACGAAGTTCCCGACCAGAGGTTCCTTGCGGCTTTCGGGCAATGGTACAATATCGTTCACCAGAGGAATCAGGCGAAGCACCCCAAAGGCGCCAGCCTTCACCTGCGTCAGGCGGGCTTCACGCACTTCGAGAACAGCACGGGCCACCACCTCCACAGCAAGCAAAATCCAGAGGGCCACCATCATGGGCTAGACCTCAAGCTTTGAAACTTTAGCCACAGAGGTAAGCTTACGCAGCTTCTCTTCGACGCGGGCCTTTTCCCATTCCGTAAAGCCCTTGTCCACAGGATGGGCATCGTCGTAGTCGTCAAAGATTTCGCGACCGCGTTCGTTATCCTTGTCAAGACCGTGAGACACGCGTTCGAACCAGTCCTTTTCTAGCTGGCGGTAACGCTTCAGAAGATCTTCCAGAGTTTCGGGCAGGGGCACCACACGGACAACATCCTTGTTGGTTTCAGTTTCCGTCATAATCAGGCGGCGCAGTTCCTTGACCGGCTGCATCTGCAAATTGGCATCGCCCGCCACAAAGTTGATGATGGCATCCAGGACGTAACGTTCCAGATATTCCGCATAAGTATGCAGAGCCTGCTGACGTACTCGTTCACGCAAAAAGTTTTCGCCAAGGCCATCGATATGTTCCTTGGTGTAGACATCGCGAATAGTGGACACCTGCAAACGGCAATAGGCATCGTAAACATAGCGCACCGTTTCGGGGCTAAAGATGCTATAGAATCCGACAGGAATAATACCCTTGCCGCGAACGGAATACTTATAGGCATTACGGTCCAGGGCGTAGGCATTGCGGGCATAGTTCCAGCCCGGTACAATTTCGTTCAGGCGTGCAGGCACACCCATAAGCTGCGGATCGCCGGGGCGCACCAGGGAGAAGGGGAACTTCAAACGCTGGGGCATGGTGGTCACGCCGGTGGCAATCAACGAAAACGGTGACTCGCGATAGTTGGCGGGGAACTTGATGTTCACGCCCAGGCCAAAGAACATCCCCTGACCAGGCATCACTTCCTGATCGGGCATGCGGCCGGTATGGTTACTACCCACGTTGGCGCCATAACCCAGGTTGCCGCAACCATCGGGCCAGAGAGCAGCAATCAACAGGGAATGGTGATGCATCTGGGTCATGGGACCCATATAGGAACTGTTGACCTCACCCTCTTCGATATGGCAGCAGGGGGCGATAATAGAAGACTTGACGATGGCCTTGCAAGCCACCTTCACGCGGTTCATCAGAACGGATCCCTGAACTTCGGCACCGGTGTGGATGGTAACGCCCATCTGCACATTGGAGTTTTCAAGAATCACGGAGTCATAAACGTGGCTGGGATCTTCCAGAGAACTGAGCACCACAGAATTTCTGATCTTGGAAGCGCCTTCGATACGGGCGTGGGAACCAATCCAGCTGTTACGAATGATATTGGTATTGCTTACGACAGCGCCCTTACCCACCAGACCAAAGGGAAGATCCATCTCTTCGCGGTAGGCGGCCAGCTGTTCGGCAAAGGCCTTATTCACTTCGGCATCGGCCTTGTGGAAAAGCTGGGCATCCACAAGGTCCATGGTAATTTCCGGGAACACCAGAACAGAGCGGCCACCCATCTCGTTACCCACAGACATGGACGAACCGATTTTATAGCTGATCTTTCCACTGCTAACAATGGAACCTACGTTGTGTATGACAGCGCTACTGCGAACAAGAACGTTACTAAGCATGGCCACCTTATAGATCAGCGCATTCTCGATAATGCAACCATGGACCATGCTGTCATAGACACCTGTCGGGAACGAAACGTCACCCGGGAGCAACAAAGTTCCAAAAAAGCGGGGCAGGTACACCTCACCTACAAAAATGGACCGATGAATACGACCGGCATCGAAATCCGGTTCCACCATCACCTTATCCCAAGATTCAGAACGGTTGCCGTTACCTTCCAGAATCTGAATTTCTTCGGGAGTCAACGGGCGATATTTGGAAGTGGCGGCCTTAATTGCCTTGAAGTTTTCAACGGCAGCAGCCAAAACACTATTCTTCAGCACTTTTTTCAATTTCAACAGTCGTTGCATGGCACAAAAATAGCCTAAATTTGTGCCGATGATGAAAGACCTGCTATTCAATTTGATTGGAAAACACAAATACGATATTTCTATCTACACAGAAGAAATTTTTGAAAGACGTTGCCAAGAAGAAATTATCCGTAGCGATGAGGATAACAGTTCTTTCGTGTATATCGAATTTGACTTCGAAACCGTTCGCAAGGAACTGGGCAGCGACGAAGCCAACGATAAATTCTGGGAAGTCTTCCTAGCCTCCCTGCACAAGAGCAATCGCGGAAGCGACATTATCGGTTTCCTGGAAATGGGATCCGGACTAGGCATGCTCTTGCTGGATTCTAAAATCGAAGGCTGGAACAGAGTGAGGGGCCGTATCGAACAGATGGGATCCACCATGGGTTTCAATCAGGTCAACAAGCTGCTGAACAGCGTCGTAAAGCCCATCGTTTACCCAACCTGCATCCAGGTTTCTGGCGACACGACCACCATGAATGTCGTCAACGCAGATATCACAGGTTAAGATGGTCCGGAAAGTTCTTGTCATCGGCTCAGTCTATCCCCGCTTTCATGAAGACGCCGAAGTCCCCTGGCTCCGAGCCTCCATCGCCCACTTGAAAGAAGCGGGCATCGACGTACAAGTACTTGCTCCTACATACAAAGGTCTGAAGAGCCACGAAATTGACGGCGTGCCGGTCAACCGATTCCGCTACGCCCCCAAGGACTGGGAAATGCTGACCCACGAAGAAGGCGCCCCCAGCAAGATGGCCTCCAAGCCCTGGCTGCAGCTTCTGGCAATTCCCTATATCATCAGCGGTTTCTTCCGCTGCATCAGCCTTTGCCGCAAGTGGAAACCGGACGTGATTCACGCCCACTGGCCCTTCCCCCACGCCTACATCGCCCTAGGCGCCGCCAAGCTTTTTAGGATTCCCCTGGTGCTGAACTTTCATGGTGCGGAACTCCTTCTGATCCGAAAGAAGAAATGGGTGAAGCCCCTATTGAAATTTGCAATCGGTCAAGCGCAAGCTGTTTTTGCCAACAGCAGTTTTACCGCAGGCAAGATCAAGGCCATCCGCAACGTGAACGTGGAATGGAGCCCCTACGGAACAACGCTTGGTTCAGACGAGAGGGACGGCAAGCCCGAGAATCAGATGCACCCAGTCAACGGAAAGTTCAAGATTCTTTTCGTGGGTAGACATATTGAACGTAAAGGGATCTGCTACCTGATCGAGGCCGCCAAACACTTGCCTGCAGACAAGTTCGAAATCCGTATCGTCGGAGTAGGCGACCTGACCGAAGAACTGAAAAAGCAGGCGGCTCTGTTAGACGAGAGCGCAGGTCAACACTGCGACATCATTTTTACAGGTAAGCTTTCTCCTGCAGACCTGGAAGCGGAATACCGTAACGCCAATGTCTTTACCCTACCCGCCATCGTAGACCACAAGGGTGACACCGAAGGTTTGGGTGTGGTATTGATCGAAGCCATGGAACTGGGACTCCCTATCGTGGCAAGCAACGTAGGCGGAATTCCCGACGTAGTTGTAGACAACGTAAGTGGTCTGCTAGTTCCGGAAAAAGATCCGGTCGCCCTGGCCGACGCCTTCAAGCGACTGGCTGCCGAACCCGAACTGGTCCAGAAACTCCTTGCAGGTTCCCGCAAGCGAATCCAGGATTGCTTTACCTGGGACGGCATCATCCAGAGACAGATTGCCGTTTACAACAAAGTCATTAAATAATCAATAAAAGTTAGACGTAACAGGCCGGCTTTCTAAACCCTTCTGTCAAGTTCTTGATCAGGAGCTTCACGTCGATGGGCTTAGCCAGGTGACCATCCATACCAACCTCAAGAGCCTTCTTCTTGTCTTCTTCAAAGGCATTTGCAGTCATGGCATAAATGGGGATGTTGGCCTTCAGGCGGTTTTCCATATTCCTGATAACGCGGGTTGCCTTGTAGCCATCCATGTTGGGCATCTGGATATCCATGAGGATCAGGTCGTAGTAGCCCATTTCAGACTTACCCAGAGCATTGACACACTCGACACCGTCTTCCACATGATCCACCAGCAGGCCAAGGTCTTCGAGAATGGTCCTGGCGATTTCGGCGTTGAGTTCGTTATCTTCCGCCAGAAGGATTCGCTTACCCTTGAAGTCCATGTTATCTTCGTTCTGGCCAAGGCGCTTTTCCAGGAACTTTTCCGGAGAATCGATAATCTTGTGGGTGTTGATGACACGGAATGTGGTACCCTTTCCAAGTTCACTTTCCATCTCGATCTGGCCACCCATCAGGTCCACCAGCTTCTTCACGATAGACATGCCGAGACCCGTACCGGAAATACCGCAGTCCGTAGTGTTGCGTTCGCGGGTAAAGGAATCGTAAATCTTTTCCTGGAATTCCTTGGACATGCCGATACCGTTATCGCGGACGGTAGTCACATAGGTGCCGTAACCTTCGCGATCGCAGGGCAATTCTGTAAATTCAAGATGGATCTCGCCACCTTCACCGGTATACTTCACGGCGTTGCTGACCAGGTTCACCATGATCTGGCGAAGCTTGGCGGAATCCGCATACACATACCGGTGCTTGATATCCGATGTGGGATAAATCTTGATGTTCTTTCTCTTCAGCTCACCTTCGATAATGGCGTCGAAACTGTTGGAGGCATCCAGCACATCCATGAAGCCTTCGTCCAGCTGAACCTTTCCGCTATCGATACTGGCAAGATCCAAAACGTTGTTGATAATGGCCAGCAGGTATTCGCCAGAGAAGCGGATCTTCTTCAGGTAGTCCGCCACCACCACCGGATTGTTCACCACACCTTCCATCAGCCTTGCGAAACCAAGGACTGCATTCATGGGCGTACGGATGTCGTGGGACATGTTGCTCAGGAAGTTGGTCTTTGCGATGTTGGCCGCTTCAGCCCTTTCCAAGGCGTCCTTCAACTGCTTCTGTCTTGCGTTCTCGGCAGCCACTTCGGCATCGGTATTCACGTAGCCCACAGAAATTCTAGTGGGAGCTTCGTTGATGGCGTCAAACTTGATGACAATGAAGTTCACCCAGATGTAGTTGTGTTCCAGATCCAGGCAGCGGAACTTGGTAGAGAATCTCTTCTTGTCCTTCAGGCATTCCGTAATGTAATCCCTGCTGCTAAACTTGAGCATCTGTTCAAGATCTTCGGGATGGCAGAGGAACTGCATGGCGGTAACAAAACCATCGTAGAAGAGCGGGGTCCCCTGGCCGGTGAAATCCATAAATTCCTTGGAAGCTTTCTTACCGCCAATGTAAGCGTCAAACTGACCGGATTCCAGATCCACTACCATAAGCTGGTTGTATTCGCTGGCCAGACCGCCAATTGCAGAAATATCGTCTTCCAGCTGCTTTTCCAGAGCCTTCTCCTGCTTCTGGGCACGGGAGTACTGGATACCACGGAATATGGCGCTAGCAATAACGGAAAGAAGTATCAGGTGCTGGCTGTTCCTATGGGGGTTCTCCACAGACAATACGCCCACCACGCTATTCTTATATAGGAGGGGAGATACAACCAGGCGCTGAACGTTAGACTTGGAGAGAATGTCATAGGCTTCAGGACTTTCAGCACGGAAAGCCTCGTTGACTTCTACATAAAGACCGGTCTCATCCTTAAAATACTCATCCCACTTCCTGAAAGTGCTCTTTGCCGCGTTTCTAGGATTTTCCCTTACAGAAACGAGTCCTTCCTTACACCATTCATAGGTACTGATGGACACATCACTATTGCCGTCCACCTCGAAAATGCAGGTACGATCGGCATCGTAATGTTCATTCAAACGCTTCAAAAGGTCGTTAATGGTCACATTAACACCGTCAAAGCCGCTGAGCAGATACATAAACTCTTTTATTGCTGCAGCCTGTTCATCTAAAACGTTTGAAGATTTGTCCATAATCAATCACCTCGGCTTATGAAAATACAACTTTAAATTGTATTTATCAATATGCCATGTTGGAGTATGGGCATTTTTGTGGTGCTACACAACAACTTACAGAAGAACTGCACCAATAATGGCGGCCAAGACAATCATTTTTATAGGGCTGACTTTTATTTTGTGATGTCCAACCGAAAAACCCTTGGTCAAGACAAAGGAAATCACAAAAAGGGCCACGGCCACGGCAAACTGCTTCGCCTGAAGGGGATCGCCACCAAAATCAGCAAAGGGATTGCCAAAGTTCTCGCCATTCATGAGCATCAGGGTCGCCGAAAGCAACAAACCTACCACTACCGGACGCAGTCCATCAAAAATGGATCGCACCTTGGGGTGATTGGCATATTTCATAAAGAAACGGCTGATCAGGAGCATCAGGATCAAGGAAGGCAGCACTAGGGAGAAGGTTGCCGCCAGGCTCCCCAGGAAGCATACCCAAGGGTCCGCCCCGGTATTCTGCAGGGCCGTATAGCCGGCGTAAGTGGCACAGTTGATTCCTACGGGGCCGGGGGTCATCTGGCTAATGGCCACGATGTCGGTAAAGTCGGCAGAACTCATCCAGGGGTGATTGACCACCACATCCTGCTGAATCAACGAGAGCATGCCGTAACCGCCACCGAACCCGAACAGGCCGATCTTAAAGAATGTAATGAACAGCTGAAGGAAGATCATTTCTTGCCTCCGCGGCCCAGGATGTAGCCAGCGATTCCTGCCGCGATAATGATCAGGATGGGAGAAACTCCCAACTGCCAAATCAGCAGGGCACTCACAATGGGAACCCAGAAGGTGTAGCGGTTCAACTTCGCCTTCTTCGCCAGGTTGTAAGTGGGAACGGCAATCAGGGCGACCACCGCAGGACGAATGCCGCGGAATGCCGCCGCGATGATTTCATTATCCTTGAACTGATGGAAAAACAACGCGATCAGCAGAATGATAATGAAGGAGGGCAGCGCCGTGCCGATGCAACTTACAATGGCACCCTTCACGCGACGCAAACGGTAACCGATAAAGATGGCGATGTTTATAGCGAACACACCCGGACAGCTCTGGGCAATGGCCATCAGGTCCAGGAATTCTTCCTTGCCCACCCACTTCTTCTTCTCGATGATTTCCGCCTCGATCAGCGGAATCATGGCGTAACCGCCACCGATAGTAAACAGCCCTATCTTGAAGAAAGTCAGGAATGCGTCGAGATAGATGTTGCGGGAGACCGCGACGTCATTTGAGGCCTGTGCGGGATCCTGTGAAGGATGCTGCGCGGACTTTGACTGAGGCACTTTTTCGGGCATAGAACAAATTTAGCAAAACTAAAGTTCGCGCAAATATTCTTCCACATTCAAGTAATTAATACCATCAATCACCTGTGACGCGCCGCGGTAAATCACGTTCTTGCTTACAATGGTGCCGTAGCGGAACTCCGTATCGCGGCTCTTTTTTGCATCCTTCAAGTGGCGATACTGTTCTTTTGCCACAATTTCGGAATGCTTGATTTCATAGATTTCGCAGGTCGCGCTTTCAGGATCAGCAACAACCATATCGAACTCGCCGACCGCAAACTGCAACTTAAAAACATGGCAATCAGGTCGCGCCATTTTTGTTTCGAGCAGCACGATTTCTTCCATCATGCGGCCCTTGATTTCGTTGAGAATGCGCTCTGCAATAGACTTGCGCTCCACCAGTGAACAACTACGAAAGGCATCGTCCAGCAAAAGGGAATCAATCAGAGCCTTCGCCTGGGCATAGCGAAGTCCCGGCTGTGAAATCGTGGTCAATCGCTCCCGTTGATTGAAATTCCCAAAGTTTTCCACATCAATGTCAACCGTCAAATCCAGCAAGTCAAGGTATTCACGAATTTCCCGTACATGGTCCTGGGAAATAGCGACGCTCATTTCCTGACGATTTTTCACATCAAGATTCTTCATCAGGCGTGCAGTAACCTTCACCACATTCACTCGGTCCAAAATATCCGTAGGGTGGAACCTGTCTCTACGCAAATTCTTTGCCGACAAACTCAAATCACCGGAACGAAAATCACGGGTCAGCACATCCAAGGTAAAACGATGGTTGATGTCTTCTACAATGCGGTTGATGGCGTTGGTCAGCTCACCCGCCTCGTACAGAGATTTCAACGAACGAAAGTGACCTTCGTACTGGTAGCACTTCAGGGAATGCTGAATATTCTTCGCGATGGCGCTGTCCACATACTCATTGGCGCTCTTCACATTCGCAAAGGTAAAACGGTCCTTATTGTATTCACGGCCGCCCATGCTCATGGTACCGCCATATTGAATGTACTCGTCAATACCATTCAAACCAAGAACACGCTCAAATTCGCGATACGGAATAAATGTGGTGTGCAACATTTCCGCACGGTCGTAAAGCTGTTCATCCTCGGAAAAAACAAAACCCAGAGAGTCTGTACCCGAAAGAACAATCTTCATGCCGCAGGAAGCGAACACATCTGCAAACAGGGCCGCCCCCTCGATGAAATCGGCAAGCATCGTCACCTCATCGATGAACACATACTTGAAGCCCGCACCCTCCAGAATTTTAAGATCAGCGTTCAAGTCCGCAAGACTGTTCCTTGAATTTATCTGGACGAAAGCCGTCTTCACCAAGTCCCCAGGCGCCATCTCTCCAAACAGCTGGCGGATCAAAGTCGTCTTACCCGTGCGGCGAAGCCCATACAGAATGAAAACACGGTCATTGCCAGGACCATAAATGTAACCACGCAGACGTTCAAAGCCATCGCGTTTTTTCCACTGCAAAACATTGGCTGCAAAATTCGTGAGGGCAGCGCCAAGCTTCACATCCGTCTTGAAAGACTGTCCAGCCGAGCCATTCGTCACGGCGACAAGAGCTCCACCAGCAAAATAAGCCGCCCCATTATCGCGAAGCAGCAAGCCATTCGTAAGCGACGCTGCAACCGACTTCGCCGCCTTGCGTTGTTCAATCTCTGCCAAAAGCGACGGCAGTTCCTCATCCTTCACGCGGCGGGAACGCTGCTTGCCATCTTCCGTCCACTGGTAATACGCATAACGCTTACCGTTGATAGTCTTGTAGGTGATTCCGCCGACGCTCTTTGCCATAATGTTCCGCCCCTTTGCACTTCATCGCTTTTTAACTTAAAATTTAACTTAATAAGTTAAAAGAAGCAAAGCAGCTTGTTAAAAAAGAGGCCAACATATCAACATCTTTCTCTATTTATCCACAACTTTTTTTCAAAGACATTTGCTAAGCAAAAAGAAATAATATTGATTTGTAATGTGGAGGTAGTTTCCTTATGTCAATGAAAGAGTACAATGATTTTTTAGCCTGTCCCATGAGATTGAAAGAGCGGTTCCCTTCCTTAGAAGAGACTTTACTGGCATTAGATGATTTTCTTCCTTGTTCAAAAAAAATTTCAGGTTACGAAACAGACCATGAGGATTCTTTTGAAAAAGTAAAAATGAGAATCTCAAATTGTAACTTGGGAAGACAAAATATTCAAGTAAGAGACATTCAAATTTACCTAAACACATTTGAATTGAATTACAAAAAATTTAGAGATGACTTCATCTCTGTTGTAAAACATGAATTTGATCCACTATATGAAAAAAATGCACACTTGGTCGGTTTAATGCACCTTTTTTTTCGTGATACCTTTAATCTATGCGAAGACAACCATAGTGACATTTGGATCAAAGATCGTCCGAAAGAGAAAAAGCCTTTTACAAAGTGCATCAATGAAATAGAAAGGTTAAGTTCACCTTTACAGTTATCACAGCAAAACAATTCAGATGTCCTGGAAAACTATTATCAGTGGAAGCAAGGGGTTACTCCTCAAATTGATACCTTGCTCTCTTTTCTTGATCGTGTAGAGCAATCATCCATACAAAAGGTTTCTTTTTTCAGAGAAAAACTGCTGTCACTATGGTTCTGGCAAAAATCATTTGAAAAATACCCTTTTGAAAATACTTCCAAAGAAATACGACAAAAAATTGATAAAGATTGCATAGAAGCAGAGAAAACCTTTGAACTAGTCAAAGGTCCCAAAATGCCCTACTCCCTCAAAGATAATGACGAACGAATCAATAAATTAAAAGACTGTTGCCATTCTTATGTTTATCCTTACCTCATTCTTATGGATTTTAAACATCTGTTATTGCAACACAAAGACAAAGAGGCTCTTGTTCTTTTAGAAAAAATGGTTCCGCTCTATTTCTATAATGGTAGCCCTGAAGTTGAGGAATTAAATTCATCATGGGAATGGTATAGCCTATTCCTGTCTTTCATTGCTGATCTTTGCAGCCGTAATAACGTAGACAAAAACAAAAAGAAATCTTTAAAAGCTCTATTTAAAAGAATATACTCCATGGGATGTTTTCTAAAAATAGAACTTAACGAATTCAACTTGGAAGAAAAAGACAAAGAAACCATTATTATGAATCGATACCAAAAGCGATTCAAGGAATGGCCTCTTTTTCAATTTTCATACATTAAGCTTCCAAAATACAAGGCAACCATTCCCTCACCCGATTATAAAAAAGTGAACCAGAAAAAAATTTCATTCGGTAACACAAGCAATTGTCCCCAGCTCATTTTCTTTACCCAATTAAATGAACCCGAGATTGTTGAAAATCTGTTGGAAAAAGGCGCCTATGTCGCCAACACAAGTCCAGTGAATGATTCTGCGTTGTTTTGGAACCTTACCTATCTAAATTTATCCCAACATCTTTCCTACGGAAGGACTTACGTTTGTCCACCCAAATCCCCTCTGCTTTACGAAAACAAAGAATTAACCGAATACATATACGCAGACAAAGAGGCGCCCTACCATACATTTCTTGAATCATATAAGGCTTGCAAAAATATCGATGACTGCATCAATGATTCGTACAAGGTTTTTAAAGAACGAAAAGACAGCCAATGGAAAAATGCCTACAGAATTTTCAAGGCCCTCATTCCCCACTATAAACAAGACAAAGGTAATTCCCCTTCTAGAACTTTCCGGGAACTAACTTCATCCTATGAATCCATTCTAAATCAAGCAGCATGTTCCGGAAATTTAGAAGTTTTATGCAAGGTTATCGATTTGTACAAAATCTATTGTGGAAATGATCAAAAAAAATGGATCAACAAGCTTGCCGAAAAGGTTCAACCAAGGCCACCCATTTATTGGATTATCCGCCAATACCATTATATTTACGATTTGGATCTTTATCTTAAAGATTTTAAGGAGCGCCCTGACTCATCATTTTTTAGAAAACTCGGTCACAACGCAGACGAATTATTGGCAAAACATCGGAACATCACTGAACCAAATAATTCCGCAACCTTCGCAGAGCAAAGAATGGATGCCTTTGTCAAGCTAAATTCACCAATCGACTGTTGGGCGCAAAACCTTTTAGAAGTCTGGGAACGAAAATATATAAAGGAAACCCTATCCGAACAAAAAATGCTAAGCATGCTCAAACTACTGTTAGAAAACCATGCAAATCCTCAAGTCGCCATGGACGGAACAACCGTTCAACGACAAAAAGAGTACAACCCGATTTACGAAGCGATTGAAGTCGGTTGGCTCGATGGAGTACGGTTAATGATTGAGTCTGCCCAAAAACAGGAATCAGACTACGGCGCCCCTGATGTAGAGAAACTTAAAATTTACGCCCAAGAATGGGAAAAAAAATTCCGTTCCAACGATTATCCTAATCACGAATACAGATCAAATCGTTGCAGAGAAGTCAAAGAATACCTAGCTTCCTTGCAATAATAAAAAACAAGTAAACAGCAAAAACGGTGATTTTCATTGAAAATCGCCGTTTTTGCTGTTTAGAAAATTTTCGTCAACATTCTACAGTAGGATTTGGTTTCTCCTTTTACTCCATTTGTTCGCACCCAAAAAGGAGTTCTAAATGGCAAATCTGTCAACCGACAAAGAAATCAACACCCTCTGCAACCGCCTTTTGGCTACAGGCCTTTGGCAAGTCGTTCGCAAGGGAAAACATACGGTAATCAAGCATGTCGCAAAAGGAGCGAGAATGTTCTTCTCTGTTCCGTGTACCCCCAGCGATCCACGCGCCTATTCCAACTTCAAGAGAGACTACCTCAGATATCTACGCAACTATCTCATTCAAACAGGCACTATCATCCGATAAACCCAGGAGCCCACCAATGAACATCAAGACCATCGTCATCAACTGGCACATCACCGAATCTTGTAACTACAAGTGCAAATACTGTTTTGCGAAATGGAATCGAGTCAAGGAAATCTGGACAAACCCAGACAATGTCCGAAAGATACTTGAAAATCTTAAAAGCATTCGCCTCGAAGATTGCCTCTTCACCCAAAAGCGTCTCAATATCGTAGGCGGAGAGCCCATTCTGCAGCAGGAACGTCTTTGGCAGGTCATCAAAATGGCTCACGAAATGGACTTCGAAATTTCCATTATTACCAACGGAAGCCATCTTGAATACATCTGTCCCTTCGTCCACTTGATTTCCCAGGTAGGAGTTTCCATTGATTCCTTCGATCACAAAACCAATGTGAGAATAGGCAGGGAATGCAATGGTAAGACTATTTCCTTTCAGCAGTTGAAGGAAAAGTTGGAGGAACTCCGCACTCTTAATCCTGGCCTCAATATCAAAATCAACACCGTAGTGAACGAATACAACTTCAACGAAATTCTTGTGGACCGTATGGCCGAACTGAAAATTGACAAGTGGAAGATTCTTCGTCAGCTGCCTTTTGATGGAAAAGAAGGCATTTCTGATTTCAAGTTCAACACCTTCCTGTTCAACAATCTCAAGGAAGAAAAAATGCCAAAGAAAGATCCTCTGAGCAATTTCTTGGCGGCCTTCAGCGCACCCCAAAAACAAAACAACGTCATTTTCGTTGAAGACAACGATGTCATGACAGAAAGCTACCTGATGATCGCTCCCGACGGAAGACTTTTCCAGAATGGTCACAAGGAATACGAATACAGCCACCCCCTCACTGAAATTTCTATTGATGAAGCCCTGGAGGAAATCAACTTTGACCAGGAAAAGTTTAACAACCGTTATGAAAACTACGCCACCGAAGAGGCCAAATATCGCATGGAGGAGTTCTTCCTTATGAACGAATACGAAGACGTTTCTTTCGACTGCTGCTGCCCATTTGGAGACAAGGATTAAGTCACCACGCCCCAAGAGCATCCCTCAACGGCTCATAAATTTGGTGCAACCAGGTTATCAAGGAGACTGGAATCGGCAAATAATTACGCCCTTGATAGCTTTGGTTGCACCATCCCTATCACCACCAACGTCCAAAATTCACTGTCGTCTAATACTATTTATTGACCTACTAAAAAATTTTATCTAACTTTCGTTTTACATAGCGAGAAACCGCGACCGGATTTTTTTGAGCTTTGCTCTTATCTTCTAGACTGGAATCGGCAAAATTCACAAACGCAGAAGATAGCAGGCAAACGCTCACGTCCCATTGGGGCGTGGGTTGTTGTCGTTTATTTATGCGTAATGGCTTTGCCGAGCCTCAGTCTGTAAGTAAGCGAAGAACGACACCACGCCTTTTTTATTTGAACGAAATTCATTCTTCATAAAAAGTCGTCAAGTTCTTCTTAAGTTCGAAAAGGTTACATTCACAACAAAGTAAAGGAGCTTTTATGAAGAAAATATTACTTGCAGCAACCGTCACCGCATTTTTCGCAGCATGTTCTGACGATTCGTCATCATCAGCAGCAAACGATTCTTCTGTTTCCAGCATTTACGAACTGGGCGCTTGTAACAGTAGCAACAGAGGTGAAACAAAATACGTCCAGGATAAGGACGACAACTATGTGTGCATCGGTGGAGAATGGATTGCAGAAAAGGATGCCTCCACTCCTAAATCCAGCAATTCAGGAGGTTACGCGGATGCAATTACAAGTTCTGATTCCGGCGAAAATCCAAAGGAAGAAATCAAGGAACCTGCAAAGCAAGAAGTTTCCGTTTACACTACGGCGCGGACTACCCTAACCATCAACCTGCTCAAATACGAGCAGCTAAAAGCTATGGACGAAAAAGACAAGGAAGATGGCGAACCCCGAATTTCCTTTACCATAAAGTCCAGCAAAGACGGCATCGATGAAATGGATCCTGTCAAGACAACAACGATCAATCTCGGTAACGATGTGGGCTACTGGTTTGGCAGCAAGGAAGTTTCCGTACTATTGCCCAAGGGTATCAATATCATTCAGGTATGCCCCAAGTTTGTCGACGAAGACGCATTCTTTGACGACGAGGAATACACATCCACCAAATGCTACGCAATCAATGATGTAGGACAGAAAATCGACAAGACCATAAAACAGACCGACGACGGTTCTGCCTACTACACCATGGATTGGGAAGTAACGGTTACCTACTAAAATAAAATTTCACTAAAAAAATCCAGTCCCAAAATCTAGGGCTGGATTTTTTATACATAGTCTTAATTTATCTTACTTGCTCAGATCCTTGTTGGTCATGGCGCAGACGCAGGAGTCGGACCAGACGTTTTCAGCAGTCTCGATCATGTCGATGACAGCGTAAAGCGGGAGGATCACGCCCATGACGCCGATGTTTGCATTCATGCCCACCATGAGGGAAAGGGTCAGGAAGTAACAGCCCATGGGAACGCCAGCGTTACCCACTGCAGAAAGAACGGAAATGAACACCCAGGTGATCATGGTGCCGAGAGTCAGTTCCACACCGCTGTTCTGCATCACGAAAAGGCTGGTCACCAAAATGAAGGCGGCGCAACCGTTCATGTTGATGGTGGTGCAGATGGGGAGCACGAAGCGGGCCACTTCCGGCTTTACCTTCAGGTTGTCTTCGGCAGACTGCATGGTCACAGGCAACGTTGCGGCGGAACTCTTGGTAAAGAAAGCCATCATCACAGCGGGGCTCATCTTCTTGAGAACATGGATAGGATTCAGGCCGCGGGCAATAAGGAAAAGGGGCAGCACAATGAGGAACTGGATAGCGTTTCCGCCCATGACCACAGCCAGGTACTTACCCAGGGAACCCACCACCACGCCGGCATTCACCTGTGCAGAAAGCTGGGCGGCAAAGGCCACAACGCCAAGGGGCAAAGCCCAGACGAGAGCGCGGATCAAGGTAAACAGCAATTCGCGAAGACCGAGGATCACCTTCACAAGAGCATGCTTGTTATCAGAATCAGGCATAAAGGCGAGGCCCAGGCCCACGGCAGCGGCCACCATCAAGATACCCAGCACGTTACCGCTGAGGAAGGGCTGCACCACATTGTTGGGAACGATGCTGAGGAAATGATCGTAATAGCTCATGGCGCTCAGGTTCTGGGGAACTTCGGCGGCACCGCCACTGACCAGATCCATGGGCAGGTTGCCCGGTCCGATAATCTTATAGAGAAGCAGTCCCACGAAGGCGGCCGCAAAAGTGGTCAGCAAGGTGTAGATGATGGTACGGCCAAAAATGCGGCCGGTATTCTTCTGGACACCCAGGGCAGAAAGAGTGGTCATGAGGGCAAGCGCAATGGTAGGCACGGCCACAAACTGGAACAGGCGGGTATAAACAGAAGCGATGAAGTTAATCAGGTTCTGCAGACCTTCACTCTGGATCAGACCCAAAAGGGCACCAAGCACCAGCGCAACAACCCAGACAATAACCTGCGTCTTGACAGACTTGACTTTCCTGGCGGCTCCGGCCATAGCATTTTCGTTCTGAGACATTTGGACCTCACTAAAAAAAATCTGACCGAAAATTTAGAAAGATTAAAAATTCATATGGTAAAAACTTTTACATCTGTTATAAAAAATCAGACGGACCCATTTGACAAATAAACTCTCAATTTTTATCTATTCAGCAAATCTTTTTGGAGGTTTAATGAGGATTTCTTTTTTTAAAGGTCTGGCAAAAATTGCCGGCATCGTTCTCGTATTCGCAGCTACAATTTCCCTTTCCGCATGTTCCGGCGACAACGGCAGCGACGGTATCAACGGCGCAGACGGTAAAGATGGCAAAAACGGCAAGGACGCCAAGGAAGTCAACGTAGATTCCCTGGCAAGCGCCATCCGCGACGAAATCACCGGCACCCTGTGGGATTCCCTTTACGCAGAACCCTACGTAGACACCGTCTACAAGATTCTCTTCGACAACGCCTTTTCTGACGCCTGGATGGACTCCGTCCGCGAAGCCCTCATCGACAGCCTGAAGGAAGCCGATTTCGACTCCATGTACGCCAAGCTCTACGACAGCGTCTACGCCGATATCTACAGCCAGGCAGCCATCCGCACCCTCAATGCCTGGACATGGTCCGTCAAGAAGGACATCTACGGCGCCTTCGCCAATCAGTACCCCCTGATGTACAAGGACTACATCAATTCCAAGGGCGAAGTGCTTCCTGTGCCGGTATCCATCACCGTCAAGAACACCTGCGAAAACAGAACTTCGTTCAGCGAGCCGGAGATTCCCTGCCGCTGGAAGAAAATCACCGTCAAGTCCTGGATCGACGGATTCACTGACACAGCCAGCGTTACCGATTTCGTTAACCCCGACACCACAAGAATTTTCGCCCCCAGCCTCAAATTCAACAACAAGGCATTGGCTGCCCTTACCGCCCCCGAACAGGTGCAGATCCAGATCCGCGCCTACGCCCTGGAAAACGATCACGAAATCCTCTTCTATTCTTCATCTGAGCCGTCTACCATCCACCCCATGCAAATCAACGGCGCCGAATACGTCAACGTGCAAAACCGCTCGCTATGGAGCGCCGTATGGGTAACTCCCAACATGGACTCCATTACGGCAATCCACAAGGAACTGGAAGCCAAGCTGCCCAACGGATCCGTAAAGGCCTACCAGCTCTACGACGGCGACGAAAGCATGACCGAAAGTTCGGCACGATTGGTAAAGGCTGTATACGAAGTGCTCAGCGCCAAGGGCATCAACTACGTCAACAATACCGACGCAGGCTCCCCTGGCCAAAAAATCAAGTACCCCATCGAAGTGCTCCGTACCAAGCAGGCAAACTGCATCGAAGGCACCAACCTCTTCGCCAGCATCCTGGAATCCCTTGGAATGCACACCGTCATCGTCAACATCCCCGGTCATGCCTTCCTGGGCTGGTCCACCAACGAAGAGGACTCCAACTACAACTTCCTGGAAACCACCATGGCCTGGGGCAGTAAGCCATCCACCTTCGCTGCCGCCTACGAAAAGGGCATGTCCACCTTCACGAACGAACAGGAAGAAGACCACTTCACCGACGGCTCATCGGAAATCATCCTGATCGAGAATGCCAGGGCCTTCGGCATCAGGCCCAACGACATCCCGTAAAAAAGCAACAATTGTTTGCAAAATGAACTAATTTTCTAAAAAAGATTGAATTTATCTAAAAATGTGCTTATTATTGTAGGCACATTTTTTATATCGTCATTTTTTACATAACATAACAAAATCAAGAATAAACTATCACCCAAGGATAAGGAATAGAAATTTCCTTGTTTTTGGGGACGCATAAAAAACAAAGCTAACCTTTTAGAGGCAATATGAAACAGGCATTCACCTTGTCTGCTGTAGACCTTACTGTACTCAAAAATCATAACGTTCAACATTGCAATGGGCTCATCCCCCATACCTTCCACATCGAAATTCCACTTGAGGAACTCCCGCTAGAAAAAATCGCCACCATGACAGTTGGCCAATGGGGCTATAGGAACATCCACCGCGAAAGATTCAAGGAAGTTCCAAACCACTGGCTGCAAGATCTCATTACCTTTGGCTGCGACCAGACCGGCATCTGGAGCGACGTCACCACCTTCGCCAATACAGAATTTCAATCCTTCGAAATGAGACTGCCTTCGCCGTCCATGAACCTCCGGGTTATCCTTCGAAAAAAGGGGAAGAGTTGTAGCGCCAACATCTTTATCACAGCACACTTCCTGCCCGAGGACCTCAGGAATTTCTGGCATTCAGAAGACGCCGAAAAGTATTTCGAGATTTTACACCTTTTCCAGATTTACGCGATCCCCTCTCAATGGCCTCCGAAGATAAGCGTCTGCATCGGAGAACCTTGGCACGTCTGCCCCTGCATTATCGGATTCAAGATTTTCTACGAAACGATGTTCCGAAAACCAAACCCAATCAAAATTCCCGATTTCTACTTCGGCAACAAGGACAGTTCCTGGACGCTGAACATTTCAAAAATTAGCGGTCAAAAAATCGAAGGTTCAAAGCCCATCAAGGAAACCATCAAGACGCCCCACGGAACATTCAACATCACCCGCCCCGCCACCAAGGAAGAAGCCAAGCAACAGAAAAAAGAGGCCAAAAAGACCCGACAGGAAAAACTGCAGAACCGCATCGAGCGTCAAAAGCAGGAAATGGAAAGTCTCAGGGAACAGCTGACCGCAGCGCAAAAGGCCTGCGCCCTGGCAGCAGAATCCAGCCGGCAAGCCGCCAACCGCCAAAACCGTGAATTGGAAGAACTGCAGAAAAAGCTGGAGCGCCTCAAGAAATCCAAGGAAAGCGCCATCGCCATGAAGGATGCCGAAATCGACGAAATCCAGAAAATCGCCGACGAGATCATGACCGCCAGCGAGGACGCCCAAAAAGAGCTGATGAACGCAGACTGGCAAATCCAAAATCTGAACGCCCAAGTCCAGGGACTTAGGCAAAGACAATCAGGCTCAGGGATTATTGCAGGCCCCGCCCAGGAACAGGAAAAATTTAGCGGAGAGTTCGAAATCGCCCTCATGAGCGCCCTCCATTTCGCCATGGATAACGCCCCCATCAAGGGAAACTCCCACAACCTCCGCTGCCGAGACATCTGGCAGGCATTCATCCAGACAAATGCAGACGCGGAACAATCCTACAGGAACTACAAGGCCAACGCCTCGAACCTTCTCGCTTCCATCAAGAAGAACAACTTCTGGAAAAGTCTCCCCATGCTCACGCCACTGGGAATGTCCTGCGCCTTGCACACAAACAATCATGGCAAGATCAGATTTATGGATGGAGATGGCCGCTACTCCAGCGTCGTATCCAGTACCCCCAGCGAAACGGCTTCAGGTCCCAGCAATTGCGCCGAGGACCTTAAGCACGTATTCCTCTATTACTGATAGCGAAGTGCTAGGCAACCTCAACGCGCCTAGCACTCTGCCTATACATCTATGTTCACCCGGCTAACATGATTTTCGTCTTTCGTCACGCGAACGATCTTGTCAATTTTATTTTCAAGTTCATTTACATGGCTGATAATTCCTACCAGGCGATGCTCTCCGGCAAGGTTCTGCAAAACATGGATTGCAGACTTCAGGCTTTCATCATCCAAGGAGCCAAAGCCTTCATCCACAAACATGGTGTCCAACTGGATACCGCCTGCAGAACTCTGCACTTCATCGGCAAGCCCCAGGGCCAAGGAAAGCGATGCCAGGAAGCTTTCGCCACCGCTCAAGGTTTTCACTTCGCGCTGCTTCCCACTGACATGGTCAATGACATTCAGATCCAAGCCCGATTGAGCCCTGTTATTGGAAGCTTCCGTCCGACGGATCAATTGATACTGGCCATTTGACAGAATGGCAAAGCGCCTATTGGCACGACGGATAATGCGGTCGAAATAGGATGTCTGAACGTAAGTTTCAAGCATCAGCTTTTCGCGACCGCTAAGGCCACCGTTTGCCGTATCGGATAGATTCTTCAGCCACTGACGCTTCTTGCTGACTGATGCGAGCCGGGTCGCAGCGGTCCTGATATTATCAAGGGTAGACTTGTTCTGGGAAACTCTGCCCGATGCATTTTTCCAGGCTTCCGTTTTCTGAGTCAACAAATCCTTCAACTGTCTGCTAGCCTCTTCCAATTTAGGCAGGTCATATTCGGGAACGCCTTCCAGAGATTTCACAAAGGCATTGATCTGTCCCTTCAGTGCCTCCACATCACCGGAAGTCGCATTGTAGGCATTTACGGCGTTTTCCAGAGCCTTATTGGAGGTTACCAGATTAGTCCGCAACTTCTGAATTTCACTAGAGGCCGCATCCTTGCTTTCAAAGGCAAGATCCTTCAACTTTTCTGAAATGGACTTGTTCAAGGCTTCAATATCCTTGGCAACGGCATTATTGTCAAGGTTCAAATTTTCATTGGCAACGCGCAATTCTTCCAGTTTTTTTTCCTGAGCCGGAATTCCGGTTTCCTTATTTTCCAATTCCTGCTTGCGGTTCGCTTTTTTGATTTCGGCCTTCAGATCTTCACCCAAAGCATTCAAAGTATCGCGATTCTTCTGGAATTCATCGTTCCCACGGGACTTGGCCTCCTCAATAGGACATTCCCCGAAGAGTTTGTTCAATTCATCCTGAAGGGTTCCCCTCAAGCTATCGCAATTACCCTTCTGCTGAACGGCTGCAGCATTCTTGTCGTTACGAGAAACCTCTGCTACAGAAACCTGATTTTTCAATGTTTCCAATTCCGCCTGAGAGGGAGCCTCTTCAGACTTACAGGCCTTATGGGGATGATGAGTGGAACCGCATACCGGACATTCGCAGCCTTCTTCCAGATTAACAGCAAGGATACCTGCCTGTTCATTCAGGAAGGCTTGATTCTTACGTTCGTATTCATCTCGAAGGGCGGTATAGGCCTTTTGAGCATCCTGGAATTCATCCTGGGCATCCTGCAAATTCTTCATTTCGTCATTGTATTTCTTCTGCAGCCTACCCACATTCTGGATCTCGGCTTGACGTTTTTCCAGTTCCCTGATTTCCGCTTCCAGCCTTGCCTTGTTTTCACCGGCATTAGAAAGCGTTTCAAGTTCTTTCTTCAGGGTCTGAACTTCGGCATACTTCTTCTCGTAAGTAGCCTTGCCAGTTTTCAACTTGTCCAGACCTTTCTCCAAAGTAATCTTCTTTCCATCCAAATCCGTACGATTCTGTTCCAGGCCATCATACTGGGGTAGGGAATTTTGAATGGTGGTAATCTGCTCCTGAAGTTTCTCTCGCTCCGGCTGCAACGCTTCCTGTGCCGTCTTTGCCTTCAATTTTACATTCAGGTCCGCTTCCTTCACAGGAAGTTCTTCCTGGGCTTTCTGCAAGGCACTACGATTATTGACCGCAGTACTAGCCTTGCCCAGTTCCTTATCCTGATCAGAAATCCTGCTCCTAAGATTTTCCAGTTCACCAGCGCAGCTGTTGACTGTAGCCTCATCTTCCTTCACCAGATTCTGCAGCAAGACACAAACCTCTTCCCAATCCGCAATTTGCAAGTTCTGGGCCATGGCCTTCTTTTCAGAAACATCTGCAGCAAGGTTCGATTCTTCAGCACACTGGATTCCGGAAACATGAGTGCAGGCCGTCTGTACCAGGGAATCGCAATTCCTGCTGAAACTGGCCGCCTCTTCACTAAGCCTCTTCTGAAGCTTTTCAAAATTTTCCGTCTTGAAAATCTTGCGGAAAGTTTCGCGACGATTCTTGGTATCTTCCAGAAGAATCTTCATAAAATCGCCCTGGGCAATCATGGCGATCTGGGAAAACTGATCCCTGTCCAGGCCACCCATTACCGACTTTACAGCCTCCGCCACATCCCTGTCCTTGGACACGCTACGGCTAGTTTCAGAAACATGTCCATTTTCGTCAGGGTAATAGAACGTGACAGAAGCAGGCTTCGTCGTCATCCCCAGCCCTTTCACCTTAGGCGTTTCATATGCGGGATTGCGGCGAATACGGTAGTCCTTTCCGTCGTAGGCAAAAGTCAACTCCACCTCGGTGGAAGTTTCGGGCTTCGCATTGGTGCAGCGGAAAAGCTTTGCATCATCGCGATTTTCACCGCTAGCCTTTCCAAAAAGTGCGTAGGTAACGGCATCGAAAATAGTGGTTTTTCCGGCACCGGTATCACCGCTAATCAGATAAAGACCATGAGCGCCCAGCTTCGCAAAGTCAATCTCGGTACGTTCCGCATAAGGGCCAAAACCCGTAATCACAAGTTTTAACGGTCTCATTATCGGTTGCCCTCCCAAATAGATTTAATCAAATCCTTAACGAATTCGCTTTCCTCCTCATCCATTTCGCGATTGTTCATTTCCTTGAAGAAATCACTGAATACTTCCTCAGGAGTTTTCTGGTCTACATTCTCAGAATCAAGGTTAGCGACACTCCTCGTGCGGGAATTGTTATAAGTCAAAGCCATCAAGTTCGGATAATACCCACGCAACTTTGCAGCAGCATCCGACACATCGATTTCATCGGTAAGCACCGCATAGATGTAGTCGTCAAGACTCTTGCCCTCCCGCACCTGGGTTTCACGGAATTCCGCCGAAACCAGAGTTTCAAAACTCGCCTCGATCTTGCGAACATCTCGCATGGGTTTTAGCGGGATTTCACGTATTTCCAATTCGTCACCAAGTTCCACCACCGTTACGGACTTCTTGTGGGGCGCCTCGGAAAGGGAATACTTCAATGGCGTACCGCTATAGCGGACATAGCCTACTCCCGACTTATTCACGGCAACATTCTGCGGGCGATGTATATGGCCTAGGGCTACATAGTCAAAGCCTTCAAAGACGTAGGAATCCACATTGTCCAAGCCTCCCACGAATTCCTCGGAGCCGGCTTCATCCACCTGGGCACCGGTTACAAACTGGTGGGCCAGCAAAACATTTCGGCGTCCGGGAATACGATTCATCTTGCTTAAGGCCATCCCTATGGCGCTTGTATAATCAGTAATCTGTTCCCGTTCAGCATCAGCCTCTTCACCTACCCCAAGGGACGCCTTGATTGTCGCCGGACGCACAAAGGGAAGCATCCAGACATCCACCTCGCCAAACTCATCTTTCAAGGTCACAGGTGCAAACTCACCCGTATAGACTGGAGACATAAAAACGTTGCGGCTAGCCATGAGACGACCGCCAAATGCAATTCGCTCGGCGGAATCATGGTTACCGCTCAACACGAAAACCTTCGTACCGAAATCGGACAGCTTAACCAGGAAATCATCCAACGCTTCCACAGCTTCGGCACTGGGCACAGACTTGTCATATACATCACCGGCAATCAATACACCATCCGGCTTTTCTTCTTCTACAATCTTCAGGATTTCAGCTAGAATATACCTCTGGTCTTCCAGCATGGAACGCTCGCAGATGCGTTTACCGATATGCAGGTCCGCCGTATGGATAAACTTCATTTTCTCTCTTCTCCTAAAAAATATGCGTTGTAGAACCAGACTCTTTTTCGGTCTACAAATATACTATCGAAAATTGACACTAAAATGTCAGATATGGGAGAAAAATTATTTCAGCAATCTGCCCAGGGGGAATTCCTTGATCCGCTCCATGGAATCGCCTGCCGCCTTTCGAAGGTCCGATTCCAGCTCTTCGCGGAATTTCTCGAAATCCACCTTGCCGCCATCGGGCAGTTTTTTCCTGGACTTGAATGAACTCCCCTTGCGGTTCCTGTCAAAGGCCATTCTACGGGCAAGCAAATCCATCAGGTCGTGGCCCCGCAGGAAATTGGCAAAATATTTCGGGTGGCCCTCGATAAAATCCAGGACCTCCGCCGCCCTCTTTATAACGGCAGGCAAGTGTTCAGTATATTCATTCTCCGAAAAGGCCAGCATCAAGTTCTCGCCGATCAGTTCCAAGCTTGCAGAAGTCAGATGTTTCAGGTCCAGCAAGCCGAAGGAATCCATAAAGTCCACATCAAACTTCAGGCAGCCATGATTCCCGCCCTCCCGCTGACACAGCATCGAGGCATCGTCAGGCAAACCCCATTCCTCGCGAACCAGGATATTCGCCACCCGCAAAGCCCCCATGGTCACGCCCACCGTCTTGATCCCGTCACGGATACTCTCGATGATTTCGTCATCGTCATAATATTCCACCATCATGCCAGAATAGGAATCCGACAGGAACAGGAACGTTTCAAGATCGTTAAAGCCGGCGCAGGCGTCTACATCAAAAAGCTGATACAGCAGCTGTTCATCATCGATGATCCGCGAACTGTCATCCCTTGATTTTTTCAAAAGTTCCACGGCAAAGTCAAAATCCAGATCCACGCAGAACACCGCAAAATGGACCGTCGGATTTTCCAGGTATTTCCGGTAGCGGGCAAGCACGCCCTTCTTCTTGGGGCCGAATTCGATTTTCCATTTAAGACGGTCCTTCAGGTGACTCCGGAAGAATGTGCGGTCGTCATCCCCTTCTACAAACAACGTAATCTTATCCGAATGGGCGTCATTGCGCATTCGTGCCAGATTCACGTCGTAAGCGGGACGCTTCCTGCCAAAATCTTCCAGGTACTCGAAAGCCATCCGAACCTACTTGACCATCTTGGCCAGTTCCACAGTCTTGTCCCAGTGATCGCCGATAAAGGCCGGCGAATGAGTCGCCACGATAAACTGGCGCTTGGGCCTTGCGTTCTTCGCATCGCGGGACTCGTTCTGAATCTTGAAGAGGATCTCAGAAAACTCCTCCTGCCAACTGGGGTGGAAGGAAATTTCAGGTTCGTCCATCATCACCAGCGCCTCGGAATTATTGGCATCAAAAAGCAGACGCCCCAGAAGCACAATCAGATGCTGTTCACCAGAAGACAGGGCATCCAGGGGAATGGCTGCACCGGACCTGGAATTCTTGATTCCCAGGATACTTTCCCAGTCCGAGAGATTGATGGTAACCGTCTTCAGGTCCAGCAGTTCCTTCAGCGACTCCGAGAAAATCTTCAGCTTCTTGATCAGCGGTTCAAAAACATCCATCTTGGCCTTCACATCATCCAGATACATGCTGAACACGATCAATGCGGAATCGTCATCGGTCTCGGGATTCTTGCTCTTCTTCTTGTTGGCCGAAGTAATGATACCGAACTCGTTGCAACTCTTCTCCAGCCTGGCGATGGAAGTCATCTTGGAGGAAATCTTCTTGCGGGTCTCCTCGGCGGAAGGACGATTTTTCTGGTTCAGCGTTTCCACCACACGGTCCACGAAGTTGGATTCAAGATTTCGGGCAATCTGGAGCTGCGCCCGCATGCAGCGGTTATGAGCCGCACGGATATCGTCACTGATACTGAAAATCTTCAGAAGGTGAGGGTTCAGCCCCAGGTCCTGCCCCTCTTCGATCTGACGGCCACGAACGCGTCCGGCGAAACCCGAAACCGACCTTTCGATCTCTTCGTTGTACAGGCGGTTGGTACTGATGTAGTTCACCTCGAAATTCAGGCGACGCACCAATGTGACAAGCCACGGGAATATCCTGCGGAAGTGCAGACTGTACCTGCGGAACACACCCGACATGTCGAAGACTTCCCCATCCTTCTTGTCTTTCCAAAGTCTGCAGGACCCATTTGACATATATTGGTACATGGGCTCCAATGTCTGGATGGAACCCACCACCTCGCTGACGGAACGGTCGATATCCTCATCCGTAAAGAAATTCTCGAAGTCATCGCAACAGATGCGGCAAACGTAAGGCTGGAAAGTCTCCTCGTCGCTATTCTCAGAAGATGAGGCCTCCTCTTCCGACTCCTCCACGACACGGGCCGTCTTCTCGATGAACAATATGGTTTCCTTGGGCCTTGCCGCCTCCTCGTCACTGAGAGGTTCCGATCCCGGCCCCATTCTAGGTCTCCACTCGTCTCCCATGGTGCCCTTGAACTTCATTTCGATACGGTCAAAAACCAGGCCCGCAAAATAGCAGAAATTGCCCACGGCGGCAGCACGGATAATCTTCAGGACGGTGGACTTGCCGAAACCATTGGGTGCAGTCAAAATGGTAAAACCGTCGGTCTTCTCGAAATCAATTTCGTAGTCGAAAGTACCGAACAGCTTCTCGATCTTCAGGGAGGTAATTCTCTTCATAGACTTAAATCTAATTCAATAAACCCCGATGAACCCCTAAAAATGGCGATATCCCCAAAAAATGCCCGAAAACCGCCAACAAATAATTTCTATTTATGAGTTCGCAGGAAAAGAACTGCAAACTATAAAAACTTACCGAGGGCATTATGAATCTTGACGCAGCAGTCATCCCAAGCTATTATAGCCGCCTAGTCATGGCAAAGAATCAAGGTCATTTCAAGATTGCACAGGCTCTGCTTGAACTGATTGTCGGTTCCTCTGTGGAAGACAGCACTTCAGCAGTAGGCCGCAAGGCTCTTGAAAAGATTGCACAGGCCAAGGGTCATGCCGCAACTATTGCCGCCGGCACCGAATCCGTAGCTGAAATCCCTGCAGGCGAAGCCGCCGACTGGCAGGAATACGCCCTCCAGACTCCGCCCTATACCCGCAAGCTGGCACTGGCACTGGCCACATACTTCGTCCGCGCCAACCTGCTGGAAACCGCCTACGAGATGTACCTCTCCGCCGGCGAACTGGATGAAGACGGCAGCAGCGCAGAAGAACTCTCCGCAATCGCCGCCGCCGAATCCGGCAACATGGCCAACGACTTCGGCAAAAAGTGCGAAGAGGCCGGCAACCACGCCAAGGCTGCCGGCTGGTACAAGAAAGCCAAGGACGCAGGCCTCGCCGATGCCGATGCAGCTCTCGCCCGCATGCAATCCTTCCACGGCGTCACACGCTTTATCGCCCCCTGGCTCGAAATCGCAAAGAAGACCGGCCGCAAGGAACTTGCAGAAGCCATCGTCGCCATCGCCGCCAACGCAAAGGCAGGCAACATGGACGCCGTTACCATCAGCGAATCTGTAGTGCTCCCCTGCTACCAGGAACTGGATTTCTGGGAAAGCGAACTGGATGCCTATTTCAAGTTTTCCGGAGACGACAGCGAAGCCTACGGTAACGCCATCGCCGCCATCGGCAAGATCCTGGAACGCGCCAAGATGTACAACGTAGCCCTCCGCTGGTTCAAGAAGGCAGGAGCCTACAGCAAGGCCGCCAACGATGACGCCCGCCGCATGCTTCCTCTCAAGAGTAAGTCCATTACCATGCGCGAAGCCGACGACATCTACGATAGCACCAGCCCCATCCCTTCCCTCTGGAAGATCTAGGATTTACGCAACGGTTTACTACGAATGAATTGAAAAAAGGCAGGTCGTGAGACTTGCCTTTTTCTCGTTCGGGTAAAAAAAAATCCGGACTTATTTCAACTGCAGTTTCCTTGTCTGATATTTCATCCCATCCTTGATGAAATAAAGTACACCCCGGGATTAAGGTCCTGCAAAATATGAATCTTTTACATACAAACCGGAAATGGAATTCAGTAATCCTAACCAACGGTATTCCATTTCCTAAACTTACATTCTACTGAATCCATAAAGTTCATCTGCAGTAGAAATAGCGTAACAGCCATCGCTATCCAAAGGCGGCTTTACAGATGCCGCAAATGCATTGGTATAGTAAAACGGAGAAATCTAGAATTTTTTCACTTCCACTCGACACTTCAAAATTTCAAAACGATAAAAGTATCGTAAGGCAAAAAAAAGGAAGAAAAAATGGCAAATACGAATCAAGAAGAAAATCCCCTGATGCGCAATCCGGAATACAAACGCCTGGCAAACGAAAAAAACAAGCTGGTAAAGCAAATGACCTTCATGGAGCAGCGCCTAGAAAAATACGCCTACGCTCTCAACGACAAAGAAATCCAGCAGGCAAGCCGCAACGCAGCCCGCTAGGGCAATCACTCATGGGGAATAACCCCAAGCAGGCTTCACACGGTTATTCGTCTTATCCACCATAACACCTAAAAAAGCAAACGCGGGAAACAATCCCGCGTTTTTTGCAATGCCCTTAAGACATCCTGACCCTAATCTTCAGCAGGGGCATTCTCATTAGCGTCTCCTACCTCGGCCTCCTTCACCCAGAACATTCCCAGAATCTTTCCGGTGGAATCCATCTGGATCTTAAGGAATTTACCATCAGGAACCCCGACAGCACCAGTACGGCTACCGTCATAATCCATCCTTGTAGAAGAACCATAAGGTCGAATACTGGACAACTTCGCTGCATCGCGACGATTTGCAGCATCAAGAACCTTTACGCGAGAGGCATCGTAATAGTAAAGGACCTCCCCGTCATGCAGCTCAACTTCCTTGAACTTCAAGACAGCCAATTTCTGTGCGCTCCTGGCGTAAACCATATCTTGCCTTTCAGGAGAACCAGAAGTAAGTCCCAAAACTTTAGGCAAAGTAATCGCACAAAATACAACCAAGATAACAATAGTGATAATAAAATCTTTTCGCGTAAAAGCTCGTTTCATAGACATAAAGATAAAAACAAAAACACTTTTTTGAATGGTATTCGTCGGGCAGGCCCCGCAAACCTGGGGACAGGCGGAAAGGCCGCCGGCAGGGTCCGCCTTTCCCGGTAAGCCTCCTGCGACAGCTCATGGCCTGCGCCTGGCGACGGCAGGTGCGGCGGGCCGAAGCCGCGCCCATGTACGGCGGGCGATGCCCGCGTCGACGCCCCGGCGCGACGGCGATGGACATAAAAGAAAGGGCCCCCCGAGGTTTTCCTCGGGGGGCCCGTGAATCCAGCGGCGACCTACTCTCCCGGACCCGTAGGCCAGGTACCATCGGCGATAGGAGGCTTGACTTCCGTGTTC
>NZ_FRAX01000022.1 GCF_900142465.1 Fibrobacter sp. UWH6 | reverse complement strand
GCATGTATAAGACACGCCACCAGCGTTCGTTCTGAGCCAGGATCAAACTCTTCATTAATTTTTTAAAGTCTTGGTCCCGTAATCACGTTCGTATTCGACTAATTCCAAGAAATTTCTTGGGCCGTCACTAAGCACATCTCCGATTCCTTCAATCTTCTCGAGAGCCTCTCGGGTTCTCGCTTCCGTCCGTTTCAGCGTTTCGGCTGTCTCGTTCGGAGGTGAGGCCAATTATAGAATTTTCTGGATGAATGTCAAGGGCGTTTCTGCAAAAAAATTCACTTTTTTTGCGATTTTTCAAAGATAACTGTTTTTAATCCACAAAAACTACAACTTATCAACTTTTTATCCACAGCTTTCTTTTGACACCCAGCAAAACAAGCCCTATTTTCTTCGATTTTCTAACTCATTGATCATCAACGAAGTAGAAAAAAGTCCCTTTTATTGTATTTTTATTCCCATGACAAGCCAGAAAAACATCGTCACAACCATTTTCTTAACGTTTGCCGCCCTCTTTTTCGTCGCATGCGCCGAAGATTCAAGTCCAACAGGTGGATCCAACGACGACTGGCATAACAGAATAGAAAACATCCCCGTCAAAAGAAGTTCCTCCAGTAGCGCACAATCCAGCTCCTCTGCATACAAACTAGACGACGTATTCAACCCCGACATTTCCTATGGTGAAATTACAGACAAACGCGACGGGAAAAAATACAGGACCGTACAAATTGAAGACCAGACCTGGATGGCTCAAAACCTCAACTACGCGGACTCCGTAAACACGCCCTCCCTTAAGGGAAAGATGTGGTGCGGAGGCGATTCTTCCATCCAAGACTATTGCGATATCTTCGGAAGGCTCTACACGTGGGGCGCCGCCGTTGACTCCATAGAGTTTGTAAAGGAAGGATACAACATTTCCACTAACTATGATGATTACTTGCTCGACACGACACCCTCGCCCAAAATCATAACGGGAATTTGCCCAGAAGGGTGGCGTTTGCCTAGCAGCAACGAGTTTGACGACCTGCTCCAAAAGTTCGGAGGATTCTCCACCGCAGGGAAGGCGCTAAAGGCAAAGACAACTTTGTGGAACACCAATTCTGGATCCGATCGTGTAGGTTTTTCTGCCATTCCCACGGGTTATTTGTTCCATGACGGATCCATGAAATACGTTGGGGAAAACGCAAACTTTCACACAACCCAATACAACAACTTACATTCCGTCATCAAAGTGCTGGCGGCAAACCGCGCAAACGCCTCGAGCGAATTTCGCCTTCGAAAAGAAGGCTACTCCATCCGATGCATCAAGATTACAGAAGATGATTTAAGTGCGGACGATCCCGTTGCAGATGAAGATTCTACCGTAGACAAAGATTCTACTGCAGACGAGTTGACAAAGTAAAGTGCCATTAATAGCAACGACCAAAATACTTGTCATCTTCTTTCCAACGAGGCTCTAGCCTAACTTTACAGGCCCCATCAATAAGGTCAAAGGGCTGATATTTCCCTTCACCATTGTGGTAAGCGCGGGAGTGATATTCTTCAATGTCCTCGATGTAGTAGATTACCGTCGAACGACACTCCCTTGACTTTCTGAGTTCATCGTAAGAAATCACCTTGTACCAGTTTCCATCTGGAGCACACTTGTACTTGACAGAATCCTTAAATGCATAAATTTCACGCACAAGGGCAGTGTCACTAATGCAGAGTCCAAGGTCTTTTTCATTCTGTGTAAGGGGGCGCCAAGCGAAGCTCGTATCACAAACATTCGACCCGTAATGCCCATTGGCACTGCGAATATCACAAATAAACTTCTCATCCTGGGAAGCGCCACTTTCAAAAGGATTATCCAGAACTTCAAATAGGTTATCGCGATTGCATTTTCCAAAGCCTAAAAAATGGTTTAGCATTTTGCTTTGCCAGTCCCCGGCAAATTGCCTCATACTGCCGCAGTAATCCCTATGATACCAACTATCTGAATGACCGCTACCATTCCTAGAATACTTTGTATCCCAGATTAGCTTCATTGAGGAAACTAGAGAATCCATATCGCGGGAAATGAGCGTCAAGTTCATAAGTCCATAATCCACAATCGGCACGACGACATGTTCTTCATTCAGGATTCCATCTTCTGCAAAGTCCGCCTTGACACTATCAAGAAAATCCCTATACCCGGAAGCACTGTTATTCTGCCTTACGAAGGACCAGGCATAAACGACGAAATTGGAGCGGGTGCAGATTGTCCGAACATCACAATTTACACAACGTGTGTCATAATTTTCATAGGGAACATCTACATCTTCGATATCAAAAAGTTCCTCACGAACATTGAGTTGTCTCTGTAGCTCCTGTAACGCCATATTTTTTGCAGTATAGACCGGGTAACCCTGCCGCATCAATTCCATGACTCGCGGGGTTAGCAAAGTACTTGCCGTGCTGAGTATAAATTCGTTTTTACGCCCCACCTCCGTCAAGGATTGAAGCTTTACCGTCACGGAATCATCGGCCTGCAATTCGGCAACAAACATCACCGTCTCGGATTCAATGTTCCTTGCGGGAAATTCAAAACTTACTAGATCCTTAGCCGGCTTTGCAAATACGGTGTCGCCAACAGCTTTCAGTTTTTCATTGACGGCGTAGTAGTAGAACCTGCGAACCGTAAAATCATTCTCGGCCAATACATATCCGACAGGCGCCCGATTATCTAGCCCCAGCTCATAAAGTTCCACAGGCTTTGTGTGGGATTCCGGACCAAAAAAATCTTCCCCGCAAGATACCAGAAGGAACAACAGGGCGATATGCAATAAAAATCTTAACATATACTACCCCCAGTTTCCACTCGGCACTTTTTCACGACATTCTATATACCCCTGCTGAATATCGGCATCCAGCTTGATACGGGGATGGTCAATTTTTAGGTTGAAGGAATATTCCTTGGTGTAGTCGGAACAGTCTCCATCATAAAACTGCTCAAAGTTTTTTTTGGAAAACTTGAAATCATCGGGGCCAAGAACCAGTACATTGGAGTAATTGCCATTGTGCCATACAATTTTCTCTGCGGTTTCGCAGTTAATATCGTTGCAGCCGAAAATATCCAAATAGAACCGCGTAGTGGAAACACCACTCCAATAGGGTATATGATCATCACCTGCGTAATCCGTCGCAGCATACTCAATATCCATCTTGAATTCAAAGGACAAGGGATTTGCAGAAGAATTCGCCCTATTTACGGACAATGTGACCATCGTGGCAGACGCAGAATCCGAATTGGTCAAAAGAGTCGAATCCATCGGCTGGTAATTTCTAAAGCGGTGGTCATGTTTCAACGACACTTTTACAATCGTATCCGGATAAAACAAGTCTACATCCAGAGAATCCTGGCGAAGAATGATGGAATCCAGTTCCACAAAATTCGCCACCTTCAATTCATAACGATTCAAGGTTTGGGTATAGTCTTCATAGTAGTATCCATTGCAAGCCACCAAGGCTAGCGCCGCTGCACATAGCAGAATATGAAGCAACTTCGCCACCATTCTCCAATTCCTTTCCGTTACTTTCGGCCCATATCGCGAAGGCGGAACAGCACACAGGCGATGTCCACGGGGCGAGGCAGACTCATTTCGCGACTCATACCCTGGGGCAAATTACGGAAACCAACATTCTTGATTTTGTCGCAAAGTTTGGCGATAGCGTCGGTAATGGAATCCCCCGGCAGCACGGCAGATTTAGACGATTCGTCGGCACTGGCCGCACTCTGGCAAAGATTCAGCAGCATAAAACCGGCGCCAAAACGCTGCTGCTTTCCGGCGAGGGTCACCAGGCGGCTGGTATCCGAAACCAGGAAGCCGATTTGAACAATGTAGTCTCCGTTCAGCTTGACTTTAACCTGACGTTCCACGGCGGACAGGGGCTTGATGGAAGGCTGTAAGGGTTTGACATAGTCAGAGAAAGTTCTGCTAACCGGGGGAACAAAGGCGGGAAGGTCCGTCGTCACAGCGGGTGCGGCCCCCAGGACTTCGCAGGCCTTGCCCGCAGTCTTTGCACATTCCGCATTGTAGTTGGCCATGACAATAATGTTGTCTGCAAGTTCCAGGTAGTCGCCACAGGCACCTGCCACGAGAATGAAACTGCGGGCCGCAACAGAGGACTCTGCGCCACCACAATCAGAACCGCTCTGCGGATAGCAAATATCACGGATGCGGTCGGTCAGGGGAATCAGAGGTTCGCGGTCATCGCCCAACAGCTTGCGGACGCGGACATCGCGGATAAGGAAGTTCACCGCCGAGGAGTCTTCGTCAATAAGATATGTAGAGGCGCCAGCTTCCATAGCTTCCAGCAGGTTGGCCGCTTCGCTTGTAGAGCCCGACGCACCCGCCGTCGTAAATTCCTTGGTGCTTACGCCGCCGGGCAGATTACGGACAAACTGCGACAAGTCCGTTCCGCGGACACTGCGGCCATCCTCCACACCCACGCGAACGGCAGTTTCATCGATGACAATGCCTTCGCGGCCATCGCCGGGAACATGGGGATAAACAGAACGAGTCAACGCCTGAAGCAAGGTGGACTTTCCATGGAAGGCGCCACCGGTAATAACGGTAATGCCCTTGGGAATTCCCATGCCGCGGATTTCACGACCGTTCACATTCAGCACGACAGCCATTTCGTCGGGAGACTTGAAGGGGATCGCCCCTTCCATAGGATCTTCGGAAATCCCCGAAGCGCGGGGCAACACGGCTCCGTCGGGAACAAAGGCGGCCAGGCCGCGGGAATCCAGTTCGCCAAGGATGGCGCGACGGTCTGCCAGCACTTGATAGTGGGCATCCAGGGCGGTCTCATCGCTCTTGCTATAATAGAGACCGGCTGAAACCAAGTCCGGAAGGACCATGGTCAAAATTTCGGCAGCCGCTTCCGCCTGGATCTTGCGGCCATCGCCAGGAAGACGCACCTGAAGGACCGCACGCAACACGCCGTTATCGATCCACAGGGAATTGCGCACCAGCATTTCGGGGCCGGACACATCGAAGATTACCGCGGCATCCTTATCCGGGTAGCGTTCCAGCACCAGCTTGCTAAGCCTGCGATACAGAAAATCGCTGAGGGCCAGACGACGTTCAAACTCTACACCCCATTCCGAACCGTAGCCCAGCATCTGGAGGTCCGCCTTTATCATGATTCTGGATGCCGGAGCGTAGGGATCCCCCTGCACATGGAGAAATTCCAGTTCGAAGTCCCCAAAATCCCAAGGTTTGTCGCCGAGAGACTTGTAGAGGCCATAGTTTTTGCCATTCAGCATTCGAATTCGTTGATAAAGAGCTTTCATAAAAACAAAAATAACAATCCTACACCCCTTTTTCCCAATTTTTTATTCACTATTCACTGTACACTCTTCACTTTAAACAAACTTTTTCACAAAAAAAAATTAAATTCCAGTAAAACTTTGTATTTTTTAACGCAAACTTAATAGGAGTAATCCATGAAGAAACTGTATATTTTCGCCCTGATGGTGGCATTCCTCTCCATCAACGTCTTCGCTGCCGATTGCGATGGCGACGAACCTCCTCCTCGCAACCAGAACGCAGTGGTCAACATTATCACTGAACCTCCTAACAGCGACGTGTTCCTGGGTGGCGAACCTCTCGGCAAGAGCCCCATCGAAAACGTGACCGTCAAGTCTGGCCGTCAGACCCTCGTGGTGATCGACCAGGGTTTCGAACTGGTGAACAAGCGCGTGAACATCTGGCCGGGCAAGAACAAGTGCAATGACTTCAACTTCGGCACCAAGATTCCCAAGGGCCACATCAAGGTGACCACCAATCCTGGCAAGTGCATCATCTTCGTTGATGGCGACCAGGCTGACAAGACCGATGGCGCTCCCCTTACCGTCCACAACCTGGATGCAGGTGACCACGTGGTTCGCGCAGAATGCTCCAACCGCAAGTCTGCTGAAGCACTCGTAACCGTTAAGGGTGAAGAAACTGTCGAAGTCACTCTCGACGCTACCGGCAAGAAGAAGAAGAAGTAATTTTCGACTTCAGACACCAAGTTTGACGGAGGCCTGGCTTAACCGCCAGGCTTCTTTTGTTTTAAAAAAATTAAATTTGCAGCAGTAACAAAGAAGGAACCGACAATGAAACGTCTCTTACTACTCTTGGCCGCAGCCCTTTTGCTTTGCTCCTGCGCCAACAAGTCCATGACCCGCTACGAAGCCTTGGCCCCTGCCCTGGAAAAGGACGGCTTCGACGGAGCCATCCACAAGGTCAAGAAAGAAGAAAAGGACCTGTACGGTTCCAACAGCCAGTTCCTCTATTATTTCGACCTGGGAACCCTCCACCATTACAACAGGGACTTCAAGGAAAGCGCCCTGAACCTGGACAAGGCCGAAGAAATTTACGACGACCTCTATACAAGATCCGTCACCAACGAAGCGGCAGCCGTAGTTACCAACGACAACGTGCGCCCCTACAGAGCCCGCCCCTTTGAAATTGTGGTGCTCCACGAACTGCAAATTTTGAACTACCTGGCCATGGGCGATGTGGACGGAGCCATGGTTGAAGTCAAGCGAGCCCAGCTAGCCTTGGAAAGACTTTACCAGAAGGATAACGAAAAGGTCAACGACAACGGCTTTTTGCGTTACCTCTGCGGCCTGGTTTACGACCTGGCAGGTGAAAGCGACGATGCCGCCATTTCTTACGTTCAGGCCGTGAAGGCCTTCGACGAAGGCAATATCAAGATGCCCAAGGAAGTTTGGGAATTCGTCAACGAGAACCTGCGCCGCACAGACCGCGCCGACAACCTGAAAGACCTGAAGCACGAACCCCTGGCAGCCACTCCCACAGCCTCCAAGGCACGCGAACTTGGGCAGGAAATTATCGTTATCGGTTATGCCGGACATAGCCCCATTCTCGGTGAACTGTACATGTCCGGAACTTTTGTCAGTGGCGGAGTCATGCATCTAAACTACAAGGATTCGCAGACCGGGAAAATCAGTTCCTTCACGCTGGTAGCCCCGCCGGTCTCCGGCGGAAACGGTGAGACGTTCCATATCGGATTCTCCCTCCCCGAAAAGAAGACCCTGCCCCAGCGAGTCAAGGGCTTTGACGTAAGTGTGGACGGCCAGAGATTTTCTCCGGAAAAAATTATGGATGTGAACGCCGAACTGGACAAGAACATCAAGGAAGAAACGCCTACCACCATTACCCGTACCGCCGTTCGCGTGACCCTTCGAACCATTGCCGCACAGCAGGCCAAGAAGGCCATGAAGACGGACAACGTCCTCCTGAATTTAGTGACAAGTCTTGGCACCGATGTGGCCCAGAGCCAGCTGGAACAGGCCGACCTGCGCATCGGTCTCTTTATGCCCAATTCCATTTATATGTCCCGAACCCCGGTAGAAACCGGCGTCCACAACGTGACCGTCAAGGCAACCGGCATGAACGGCGGATACGCTGGAGAGTACACCTTTAAGGACCTGAAGGTTGCCCGCGGACAGAAAGTATTCCTGATTATCCCCGCTATTCGCTAAAAAAGCCTCTAAAAAAGGCATTTCGGCCAATTTGCGGTTTGCTTTTTGGAAAATATTATTTAGTTTGATTCCAAAATCTTTTCTAAGGAGTAGATATGAATTTTAAGGCTCTTATTGCAGCAGGCGCCTTGCTCGCCTCCCAGTCTTTTGCAATTATCGGTATCGGTGGTCACTATGCACCTGGTTTTGGCACCAAGATGAAGGGCATGGACAAGCCTGCCGACATCGCCAAAATTGACGACAACACCGGTATCAGCCTGCAGCACGGCGGCTTTGACGGCACCATGCAGGGTTTCGGTTTCAAGCTGTGGGTAGACATTCTCCCCATTATCGACGTTGAAGCTACCGTCAACTTCCAGTTCGGTTCTTACGACGCAAGCCTTTTCGTGAACAACCCGGTAGATGGTTCTTCCCAGGAAATCCCCCTGGAAATTGAACTGGGCGGCACCCCCTTCGGCAAGGCCAACCCCAAGTTCGTAGCCATGAACGGCGACCTCTCCATCACTTACCCCATTACTTCCCTGCCCATTATCCGCCCCTACATCGGCGGCGGTATCACCTATTACATGAACTCCTTCGTGCTTAACCAGAGCTTCACCTCCGGTATCGTCGGAAACGTCGTTGGCGACCTTGGCGAACTTGCAGATTTGTACAAGGGCGCAGCAAAAGAAACCGATCCTGCAGCTAGAGACCAGCAGATTCAGGAAGCCAACGCAAAGGCAAAGACCATGGGTGAAACCGTACAGCACAACATCCAGGACAAGGCTCTTGACGAAGGCCTCAACACCTCTATCGGCGGCCACGTGCTGGTGGGTATGCGCGCCAAGCTCCCTATCATCCCCATTGCCGCATACGCCAACTTCAAGTACTACTTCGGCGGCGACTATCCCAGCGAAGTCGATCCGGGTAACATGACCGTTGAAGTGGGTGTGGGCCTCGCAATCTAATTCGGCAAATTTTTTAGGTACATAGATGACTCAGAATACTAGCAGCACAAACATTCTCATTATCGAAGACGAAATCGCCATCGCAGAAGGCCTCATCGACCTCTGCGAGCTGAATGGCTACCGCGTCAAGCACGTAATCAACGGCGAAGACGGCCTCGCAGAAGCCCTGACCGGCCAGTACGGTCTTGTACTTCTGGACCTGATGCTCCCGGGCATGGACGGCTTTACCGTTTGCGACAAGATCCGCGAACAGGACAAGAGCCTGCCCATCATCATCCTTTCTGCAAAGAATGCCGACGAAGACATCATCAACGGTCTCAAGTTCGGTGCTGACGACTATATTCCGAAGCCGTTCTCTGTTCCCATGCTCCTGGCCCGTATCGAAGCAGTGCTCCGCCGTAGCCGTCAGAGCATGGAAAACGAAGGCAAGCTTGTTGCCGGTAACCTCAAGGTGAACTTCCGCGAATACACCGGTACCCGCGGTGACGAAGAACTGGCATTTACCCGCAAGGAAATCGAAATTCTCGAATACTTGTGGACTAACCGCGACCACGCCGTTCCCCGTTCCGAACTGCTCCGCAAGGTCTGGGGTTACGAAAATGCTGAATCCGTGGATACCCGTACCGTGGACATCCACATCACCAAGCTCCGCAAGAAGATTGAAGACGATCCTTCTCACCCGAAACTGCTGGTGACCTTCCGCGGTGAAGGCTATCAGATGCGCTCTGCACCCGAATGCGAAAGATAAGTCTCAAAGAAGCTCTCTCATACGTTAAAAAGCACCAGGCGGTCATCAAGGAACGCCTGGTGTTTATTTCCATTTTCCTGATTATCGCAGTTCCGCTGACGATCATATTCGTGCAGTCTTACCGTCAGGCTCGAGACCTTAACGAACGCAACGTCCAGGAAGATATCCAGAAGGCCTTTTCCACGTTTGAACTTGCCTTGTTGCAGGACCTGAACCAGGAAAACCGCCGTTCCTATAAAGCCTACGGCATCTTGAACTCCATTGCCGTCATTGGCGGAAGCGGAAGCCTGCTCTCTGACTTTTTCGTATTCCCCGACCGCATCGGTCCGTTCTGCGAATACGACCCCAACTATCAATGTACCAAAGGCTTGATTGGTCACTTCCAGATTTCCCATAACGGAGATCTGCTTACACCGTTCTACCCGGATACAACAACCCTTATCGGCAAGTCCATCTGGGACAACGCGCTGTTCGACCACCGCGAAGAACGTAAAAAGACCCGCGACCAGATTCAGCACCTCCTGGACACCCTGGACATCAAGAACGGTCTTCCCAAGCGAGCCACCCAGATGATGGACTCCACGGAAACCATCGACCAGCTGTACGATGAAATGCCCGACTTCGCCCTCCCCGTGAGAACGGAAACCACATCGGAAGACGAAGCTATCACCTATATCGCCGAAACCCAGAAGGATGACTCCACTCTGCAGACGGACCTGCTGGCATTCTCCGGGGCAAATACCAACGTCGACATTTCCAACTTCCAGGCAAGGGCCATTAACGATACGATCGTCTTCTACAGACGAATCCTTATCGGTAAGATGCCCGTTATTCAGGGTTTTGCCGTAGACATGTTCCGTTACCTGAACTTTATCGCTCAGGACAAACTAAAAGACTACGTCTATTCCCCTTACGCCATCGAAATTTCCCTGAACGGTCAGACGATTTCTACCATCGGTCGTAGAACATCTTCCCATTACCTGAAGAAGTTCTTCTTCTTAGCCAAGCCCTACGATAGCATTCGATTCTCTATGTTCGCCAGCGAAGCGACGAACATCGGAAGCATGGTCACCCTGATTTCGGGAATCATCCTGCTGATCTTTATCGCAATCGCCCTCTGGACCATCTACCGTTTCATCCAAAGTAAGATGGCTCTGGCCACCAAGCGTCAGGACTTCGTTTCTGCAATTACCCACGAGCTGAAAACGCCTCTTACCGCCATCAAGATGTATGCGGAACTCCTGCAGAATTCCTGGGTGGTCAGCGACGAGAAACGACAGAAGTATTATAACCAGATCGCCAGCGAAGCCGACAGACTTTCCCGACTGATCCAGAATGTGCTGAACCTTTCAAAACTGGATGGCAACCGCTGGAACGTGCAGCTACGCAGGGAACGCCCCAAGGCTGTGCTAGACGACTTTATCGCCACCTACAGCAAGAACGTAGAAAAGCAGGGTTTCGAGCTGACCGTTTCTTCGGATACGGATGCAAGCAACATCGCATTGCTAATTGACCGCGATGCCATTATGCAGATTCTGATGAACCTGGTGGACAATTCCCTGAAGTTCAGCAAGAAGTCGGACTACAAGATGATCAATATCGAATTGGCCATCAAGGGTACTGACATGTACCTTGCGGTCCGTGACTTCGGCCCCGGTATTCCTGCCTCCGAAATGAAGAAGGTGTTCCAGGAATTCTACCGCGTCGAAAACGAAATGACCCGCCAGACAAGTGGAACAGGTATCGGTCTTTCCATGGTCAAGAAGCTCTGCACCCTGACCAACCTGAAGATCGAACTGGAAAACGCAAATCCCGGTTTGCGCACCAAGATTCACTTCCCGCCGCTGGACCTTTAGTTAAATAATTTGTTACCGATAAAACTTAAGTTTGCAACATTTTTTGCGAACTTAATAATGTATTTTTTGCAGAAAATACTGCTGCTCAGCCGTGCTAGAAAGCAAGCCTTTTGTCGCGGCTTCCGCTTTTATGTATTTTTTAAGTACAAGGGCAAGCTGTATAACCCAGCAACCATAAAGGGATGCTAGTATGACTCAAGAAGATATTCTGCAGAATCCGTCTGAATATGATCTTTCTATTGAAACCGTTGGCGTGGGAACTCTGAAGTCCCCCATGAAGGGAATCCAGTTCACTTCTGATAGCGAACAGGTTAGCCTTACTACCGACGTAAACCGTCTGAAGCACTTCTACGAAACCAACACCCCGGTCCCCAGCCTGGAAGCTGCCGGCCCCCGCGAAACCATTTTCCACGACCCGGCCTGGACCCGTGCAGGCATCGTGACCTGCGGCGGCCTCTGCCCCGGCCTCAACAGCGTGATCAAGGGCCTCGTACAGACTCTGTGGTTTGATTACGGTGTCCGCAACATTTTCGGTATCCCTTACGGTTACCGCGGTCTCAACCCGCAGTACGGTTATTCTCCCAAGGTTCTGAACCCGGATGTGGTTGACGCCATCCAGGAAGACGGCGGCACCATTCTCGGTAGCTCCCGCGGTAACCAGGACGCAGCCGTCATGGTGGACACCTTGATGCGCCTCAACATCAACGTGCTTTTCTGTATCGGCGGTGACGGCACCCTCCGCGGCGCCCACGATATTGCCGAAGAAGTTAAAAAGCGTAAGCAGCCGATTTCCGTTATCGGCATTCCCAAGACTATTGATAACGACTTGAACCTGATCGACAGAACCTTCGGTTTCGAAACAGCAGTTCTCAGTGCTACCGACGTTATCACCTGCGCCCATAACGAAGCAAACGGTGCATTCAACGGTCTTGGCCTGGTAAAACTCATGGGTCGCGACTCCGGCTTCATCGCAGCATACGCAGCACTCGCCACCACCGTGGTGAACATCTGCCTGGTTCCCGAAGTTCCCTTTACTCTGGAAGGTCTCTGCAAGGCTCTTGAAAGCCGCTACGACAACGGCAAGACTCACGCCGTGATCGCTGTGGCCGAAGGCGCCGGCCAGGAACTGTTCAACGACCAGCCCGAACGCAAGGACGCCAGCGGCAACATCCTGAAGAACGACATTGGTGAATTCCTTACCCGAAAGATCAAGGAACACTTCAAGAACGTGGGCAAGGAAATCAACATCAAGTACTTCGACCCCAGCTACATGGTCCGCAGCACCCCGGCAAAGGGCACCGACGCCATCTTCTGCTTCCAGCTGGCTGAAGCCGCCGTACACGCTGGTATGGCCGGTAAGACCGACATGGTCGTCGGCAGCATGAACAATGTGTTCTCTCATGTTCCTATCGAATATGCTGTCAACGAACGTAAGAAGATCAACCCCAACGGAACCCTGTGGCACGCTGTTCTCGGTATGACCCGTCAGCAGGACTACTTCTCCGGCAAGGGCAAGGGCCACAAGTAATTCCATTCTTTTTAAAGTTAGCGGTACGGGAACGCAAGTTCCCAAATCCCGCTTACCCAATATCGCAAACTGTATATGTTAAAGAAAGAAGAAAAAGTTCTGATTCGCACCGCTCTAATGGAGTATCGGTATCTCTTGTTCAAGACCTACCACGGCACCGATGAAGAAAAATCCCGCATTGCCCAGCTGAACAAGCTGCTGCAGAACTGGAAGGTATGAATAAGTTCTTCGCCACATTACTGATGATTGCGATTTCTGCGACCTTTGGTTTCGCGGATTCTACAGGTGTGGCCAACGCCGGCTACAACGGTAAAGAGGATTTGCGTATCGCGGATTCCTGTTTCACCGCTCGCGCCGAACGCGCCAATGGGGATAAAGCAGACAAGAAGAATGCTAACCTGATGATCGAGAAGTATCGTGCCGCCATGGCAGACTCCTCCGTTCTCGAGGCTGCGACCGAAGGTTTGACCAAGAGTCTTTTCTTCAGTTTCCGATTCGTTCACTTCGACAAGAGCAAGCGTAAGCAGAAACTGGACAGCCTGAAGACCATCAGCGAAAACGCCTACAGGCAATTCCCCAAGAACAAGGAAATCGCCCATGTGTACGCGTCGGCCATTTCTATGTGGGGTAATGAACGCGGAGCTCTCGCCTCTGTGAAGGACGGCGTAGCCAACATTGTCCGCGACGTTTCTACCGCAGCCGAAGACTGGCAGATTCTAGGCAGGGCCCACTTTATGCTGCCCTATGTTCCCCTGGTGCTTTCATGGCCCGACAAGAAGCTGGCGGACAAGTACCTGACCATGGCCCTGCAGCAGAACCCCAAGGACCTGTACAACTATTACTTCCTGGCGGATTTGAGATTTGACCAGAAGCGTTACGCCGACGCCCTGGACCTGATCGACCGCGGCCTTGCAAGAGGCGTTCGTACCAGCTACTTCCTGGAAGACAAACGTGGACGTTGGCACCTGAAGGAACTCCAGAAGAAGATCAACGAAAGATTGGACAAGAAGTAAAAAAATATGAACTACAAGAAACGCGACCTCAATGAGGTCGCGTTTTGTGTTTAACGTTTTTGATTACTTGTCGGAATCTTTCTTTTCTTCAGCAATCTGCTTGACACCACCCACACCTGCAAGCTTTGCACCGAACATGCTGCCCACAATGGTCTTCAAGTCGATACCTACGGAATCGGTAAGACCGTTGGTGATCTGAGAAAGAGTCTTGGTAATATCTTCTGTAAGCTTGGCGGTATTGCCTTCGCCGTACATAGTGATGCTTCCAATCTTTTCCATGGGCTTTGCGATGTTGCTTGCCACAGCAGGGAGCTGTTCAAAGAATTTTTCCAAGGTCTTCAGCTGCATTTCCTGACGAGCGGCCTCACCATACTTCTTCATGGCTTCAGCCTTCTTGTCCAGAGCTTCAGCTTCTGCAATACCCTTGGCCTTCACGGCGTCTGCTTCAGCTTCACCTTTGGCCTTGATAGCAGCTGCTTCAGCGAATGCCTTTTGCTTTTCTGCTTCTGCCACCTTGGTGATTGCCACGGCGCGCTGTTCCTCGGTGTAACGGGTTGCTTCAGCATCCTTCTGTTGCTGGAACAAGTCGGCTTCAGACTTCTGAATCATGGCCTGGCGTTCAGCTTCGGCCTTCTTCTGAATTTCAGCTTCCAGTTCCTTCTGGCGGACAGCCACCATCTTTTCGCGAACTTCAATTTCCTTTTCCTGCTTAGCGATGTTTGCTTCGGCATTGGCAATTTCAATTTCGCGACGCTGCTTCTGTTCCTGGATTTTATAGGCAGCATCAGCAATAGCCTGTTCCGTATCAGAAATCTTTTGCAGGTTAGCCTTCTTCACTGCCAGATCATTTTGCTTCTGAGCAATTTCCAGGTCAGCGGCAACAGCAGCATCGTTAGCTTCCTTCTTGGCCTGAGACTGGGCAACACTAATATCACGTTCAGCATTAGCCTTAGAAATGGCGGCTGCCTTGCGGATAGCCACAGTCTTGTCTACGCCCAAGTTTTCGATAACACCATTGCTGTCTGCAAAATTCTGGATATTGAAAGTCTGCACAATAATACCCAGCTTTTCCAAATCCGGAATAGCATTTTCAAGGACGCGTTCAGAAACCTGCTTACGGTCGCTCACCATATCAACCAGCTTCATCTGGCCCACGATTTCACGCATGTTACCTTCAAGAACGTCGACCACCATATCCTTGATCTGTTCGGGCTTCTTGTTCAAGAAGTTCTGGGCAGAGGCCCTAAGCCTCGAAGGATCGTCAGAAATCTTCACGTTCACGACAGCATCAACAACCACATTGATGTAATCAGAAGTAGGGACTGCATTACGAGTCTTCACGTCAATAGGAATAAGCTGCAAACTCAGGTGATCCGCACGTTCAAAGAACGGAATGCAAAAACCTGCGCGACCAATGATAACACGAGGCTGTTTCTGGATACCAGATACAATCACGGCTTCATCCGGTGCAGCCTTGATATAGGCGGCAAAGAACAGGATGATGAAAAGTAAGACAAGCACACCAACGATGGCGATGATTGTTTCAGTGGACATTTGTTCTCCTTTTTTATTTTTCGTCCTTCTAGTTAACTTGTTCTCTTCCTTAATGAAGATACGATTTTTTTATCTCTTCGGATCAAAAAATCGGAAAAATCGTACAGGCGTAAACCTGCATAAATTTTTCCTTAAAAAAAGACTCGCCTACTGACAAGCGAGTCTTTTTTGCATTAGCCAAACTAGCTTTTAAGCTTGGGCCTGAACAGCAGTCAGAGCGATGGTATAGACGATGTCTTCCACCAGGGCGCCACGGGACAGGTCGTTCACCGGCTTGGCGAGGCCCTGGAGCATGGGACCGATGGCGATGGTGCCACGGGCAGAACGCTGCACGGCCTTGTAGCCGATGTTACCGGCAGACAGGTCGGGGAACACGAACACGGTTGCCTTGCCAGCCACAGCGGAACCCGGAGCCTTCAGGGAGCCAACGCTGGGAGTGGTGGCGGCGTCATACTGCAGCGGGCCATCCAGAGCCATGTCGGGGCGGGCAGCCTTGGCGATGGCGGTAGCTTCCTTCACCAGGTCAGCGTCGGGACCCTTACCGGAATTGATGGTGCTGTAGGAGAGCATGGCCACACGGCTGGGAAGGCCGAAAGCCTTTGCGGTATCGTCGCACTGGAGGGCGATGCCGGCCAGTTCTTCGGCGGTGGGGTTCAGGTTGATGGCGCAGTCGCCATAGACGTAAGTCTGACCGGGCAGGCACATGAAGAACACGGAGCTGACGGACTTGACGCCGGGAGCGCACTTGATGATCTGGAGGGCCGGGCGGAGAGTGTCTGCGGTAGAATGGATGGCACCGGAAACGAGACCGTCCACTTCACCCATCTTCAACATCATGGTAGCGAGGGTCACGTTATCCTTGAGGGCGGCGCGGGCCTGTTCTTCGGTCATGCCCTTGGACTTGCGGAGTTCGACCAGGGTGGGAACATACTTTTCGGCGAGAGCTTCGGAAGGTTCGATAATTTCGATGCTGGCGGGAAGGGTTACACCAACGGACTTGGCAGTAGCCTCGATTTCAGACTTGGCACCTACGAGAACAGGCACGGCAATGTTACGTTCTACAGCGAGAACGGCGGCCTGGACGGTACGGGGTTCGGAACCTTCGGGCAGGACAATGCGCTTTGCAGCCTTGGAAGCCTTCACCAGGAGGCCTGCGCGGAACATGGCCTGGGAGGTCTTGCGTTCGGCGGCGGGTTCAGCCAGGTCGCGGGCAATGCACTTGGGGCAATGGAGGAGGCGCTTGGGGCAGAACAGGTCGGCATCTTCGTTGTCGGAATAGATCTTGGAATCGAGAGCGGTTGCAAGGGCTTCGTTGTATGCCTGGGCGCAGACGGGGCTCATGCCTACGGCACCTTCTACCACTACCAGGTCCACGTTTTCGAAATCCTGCTTGAGGAAGTCGGCGGCGATGGTTTCCATGAGGACGGCGGTCTTGTCGGCCTTGATCTGGGCGGCGGCAGCGGCACCGTTTACAGCGGGCTTGTAGGTGGCGACCTTGAGGCCTGCGGCGGCTACGGCTTCACTTGCTTCCTTGATTTTAGCTTCCATGTTTTCGGAGGCTACGAGATATACGCGATTCATTCTGAAATCTCCATTTTTCGATTAAAGTTCTTTTTCCAGTTAGCTTTTCTTTTTACGGCATAAAAATTAGGATTTTGACTCCCCGAAAGCACCTGTTTTTTTCAAAAATGCCTTTTTTGCGAAAAAAAAACGTTCAAAATCGGCGTTTATAGGCCTGTCTTATTCCAGTTCGCGGCTCCCTTCCCGACGTATCCCAATTACAAAAAAAACTTTACAAGTTATTGATACAAAAGCACTTGAGTAATGTTAAAAAAAAATTATTTTTGTGGCGGTTTTGTTGTTTGGGAAATTCTAAGGAGAGAACGGATGCGGTTGACGAACCTATTCCGGAGCTTGGCGGTTGGCCTGGCTCTGTTTACTATTTCTGCAAATGCGGCAACTGTCGCTATCGCCCATATCATTTACGAGGGTGACAGTCTTTACTATGCTGATAACGAAGAAAAGCTGAAGTACAGCTTGGTCAGCCAGGAACGCGACGGTACCTATACAATCAAGTTCAACGAAGAACGCCTTGACGACGGGAAGGCTGAACTCCGCAGGCTTCGCTTCGGTCTAAACTGCGAAAAGAATACGGACAAGTGCGGCACGTACCTCACTTCCGAAGAAAAGGATATGCCTTACCTGGCTACGCTTTTCCCGGAGTATGACCAGACCATCAAGAATCAGCCCGTTTACGAAGTCTGGCTCAAGCTGAGTCAGGGTTCTCTTGAAATTCTGCCGGGCATTCCCGACGAATACGTGGTACCCGATTCCGCCACGGTCATTATTAGGCTGCTCCCCTCCTGGAACAACACCACGGCTCTCATGACCCTCAACGGCAAGGACTACTCCATGACTCCCATCCGCGAAACCTACTGCGGATGGTTCGAAGATACCCTTAGAATTGTTCCCAAGAATGTCTACGTCTCCTTCAAGCAGACTATCGGCGACATGTACATCGGCAAGAACGGTCCCATCAAGGAACCCATCGACATCGAAGACGAAATCAAGCTGGACTCCGCACTGGCCATCGGCAAGGAACTCTGGATCGTGGCCAACCAGTATGGCGAACCCGAGATTTCTACCGCATTCCCCGAAATTCTCGGCGACTGCCCTGTAAAGAAACTGCCCGTCATGATGTTCGACTGGCTCCACGGCGACCAGGGTGATGAAAAGAACGCAATCGCACAGGCAGGCACTACAAGCCAGGACTTCGGTACCGGCGGATGTAAGGGCGAAGACAACGCCTACAAGGCCCGCCTGGGCATGGTCGAAAGGGAACTTGGCCCCAACGGAGTTCCTGTCAGGGCAAAGAACTTCCCCAAGGAATGCGAAATTACGGATCACCTTGATTACTGGTTCCTGCCCGAAGTCTTGGCAACCGATGCCGCCGGCAACCAGTACACCAACGCCACTTGCCGTGATCTGGAACTGACTCTGGACAACAAGGGTTTCTGGCTGGGTCAGAAGAACCTGGAAAGCCCCGAAAAGGGTCTCTTCTTCCTGGATGACTTCAAATTCCTGGATGAGGCAGGAACTGTTCCCAACCCCAACTTCGACTGGATCAACGGTGGCGAAAATATCGGTACCCACAACTATGGCTTTACCATGAAGATCCAGGCCCAGTTTGAATATGTAAGGGGCCAGTACTTTGAATTCTACGGCGATGACGATGTGTGGGTTTTCATCAACAACAAGCTTGTGGTGGATATCGGCGGCCAACATCACCAGGTTAGCGGTTCTGTAAAGCTGGATACCATCGGACAGGATACAGGCGACCCCCTGATTCCTGGCGAAACCTACCCGTTCCACATTTTCTACGCAGAACGTCACAAGGATGAATCCAACTTCAAGATGCGTACGTCTATCGACCTGAAGACTGACGCCAGCATGTTCCTGAAGGACATTCCCGGTGGCGAAAAGGTTATCCAGAAGGAAGTTTGGCAGATTGTCCGTAAGACCGCCCTGGCCTGCGACTTCTCTACAAGCCCCGAACTTCGCGACACCACTCTCGGCCCCTCAACATTCACCTTGTTCGGTAAGAGTCTGGCCAAGGGAGGCATCGCCCTCTCCAAGCTTGATTCCGCCTACTATAGCGGTATCAAGGTCACCAATGACTATACCATGCTTACCATTGACCTGCAGGCGATCGGCTTTGCACAGAGTCTACCGCCGGGAACCTACTACGTACGCGTAGCCCTCCGCGACAGTCCCGACCAGTACAAGGACGTCTACTTTACCGTGGATCCCTACGAACTGCCCAACCTGGCATACGCAAGCGTCAAGGATTCTAGCTACTGTGTCGCCAACATCAGCGAAACGGCAGATTCCACAATGGACTCCACTTGCTACACCCAGTACTGGCACGCATTCGGTAACGAGATCTCCCGCGACGTTTCCAGCGATACTCTCCCTGTTAACCTCGACCGTACTGAACGTATGTGGGCAGGACGCTCCTACCCCGTCAACATCATGTATGCAGAAGAATGGGCTACTATCTATAGCGGTATCGCAGTATCCATCATTTCTACTAACCCGAACCTGATCGCATGCGACTCCCTGGGCAACATCATTGACGAAGTGGTCCTGGTAGCAGGCCATGCCAGCTTCTATATCAAGGCCCAGGACGAAGTGATTAACGCCACCTTGACAATCAAGAGTGCAGGCGCCAAGAACGCTTCTGTAGACTGGACAAACATCAACATTGCAGTCCCGCCTGTTCCGCAGATTGATTCCGCATTCATCTACGACAGAAATGGCGATGGACGCGCTGACAGCATCTGGCTTCACTTCAACAAGGCCCTCGGCGGCCAGAGCGTTCTGGATTCCCTGAAGTTCGTATTCGGTAGCAATTTCGATACCCCCTACAAGGCAGTCTACAACGACGGTGAAGATTTCGCCTATGTCGTTGCAAGTGGTTCGGGATTCAGCACCTCGATCTATACCGGCGGTGCAATGGCTCCCTACAACGGAAAGATTACCGTTTACTACACCTACACTGACGAATCCGGCAAGCAGTCCTACTTCCCTGTGGAAGGCATCCTGTACGACAGAGTCGGTCCTGTTATCGTCGCCGCTGAAATTGAATACATGAGCGACGGTAATACGTTCCTGAGACTGTCCTTCAGTGAAGGCGTCAACGAGGAAAACGCAAACATTGATTTGTTCAGTTTCCACTGCTGGAAGGACAAGGTTCTTCATACTGTAGTAAAGACCCCCGGAAGAATCGGCGCAGGACAGCCCAACCAGTGGAGTCTTGTATTCTCCAAGGGTAGCACACAGGATATCGTCCCTGCCGTAGGCGACTCCATCAGGTTCACGGTTCCCTCTATGGGCGGACAGGCTCACGACCTAATCGGAATTCTCCCCCACGAAGGAAACCCCTGGGTACGAATCACCGGCGAGCAGAAGGTTACCGTTACCAGCCCGAAGGTTGTGGCCCTGGATCCTGCCGCAGAGAATTTCGAGAGCGCAAAGGAAATCATTACCAACCCCAACGCCACGGTTCCGAAGCTGGTCGTTAGCGAACAGGCCATGAGCGCAGAGCAGGTCGCCGCAGTTTACGGCACACAGGGTCATTACCTGGGAGACCTGGACATGGCACAGTTGGTAGAAAATGAGATTGCCGAAATTGTGAAGGCCGTTCAGAGCACTCCCAGCTACGTAGACAAGAAGGCAGCAAACGATCCCGCTAACGCCGACAAGACCTACACCATCGATGAAATCATCGCCGCCGTCGCAAACGGTACCATGAGCATCGGTGAAGCCAAGGACAGATTTGACCTCAGCGAAGTCATCGTAGACGCTTACGAAAACGGTCTTCTGAATGTCGAAAATCTGCACTACTACTCCAGCGGTACCGAAGCCGACATCAAGAACATCGTCTCTACCGTTGCAGAAAGCACCGTGCTGACTTACAAGACCTTCTACTACACCAGCCTTGGCCACTATGTTAGCGGTCAGACCGGCAGACTGACCTGTAACGACGACATCTTCAAGGATGGCGGACGCAAGAACTGCCTGGATTCCGACGGCAAGCTGTTCCTGGCCTGGAACATGCGCGCAGACAACGGAAGACTCGCCGCAACCGGTGTCTACATCGCCCGTCTGGAAATCAAGATCAAGGTAAACACCAAGACCATTACCGACAAGACCCAGGACTTCCTCTGGGGCGTCCGTCGCGGTCAGGTTAACGCCATTGACCTTGGTCTCTAATTAGACTGTTCTAAAAAATTCTTACACGGAATCCCCCTGCCAAAGGGGGATTTTTTTTGGAACGAACTCCCCCAAAAAGGCCTCAAAAAAAGTTTTCTCCGGTATTTTTACAAAAACGCACTCTTTACTTGTTGCATTCCAATCAGGAATAATTTATTTCTACGGAGACCTAGAGACTCGTTTGGTGTAGCGAGCCTCACTAAGGAGAGATTGGATGGTGTGTAGAGTACTTCTTGAGAAGGCAAGGAAGTTGCCTTCCCTTGTTTCGTTTAACAAATTTAAACCCCTTCGTGCGATCGCACAGGCAGGGTTAGTCTTGGGCCTTTCGGCCGCAGCGTTCGCCGCAGATTACACCGCTGACGTGGAATACGCCGACGGAAATCTCTATTACACCGTTACTTCAGGCAGAAACAATCTCACGAGATGTACAAGCCTCGCCAATGGCATTTCTTTCTCTACAGTGGATGCCAAGAACGTCACCATCAATTTATACACCAACAGGAACTGCAATACTCCCCTGACAGTCCAGCGCAGAAACGTCACCATCAGGGGCGCGGACCTCTTCAAGGACGGAGCCACTTCAGCAACAGCCACACTCGGCAAAGACGGCAAGCTGACTCTCGAAGAACCCGGCAGCCGAAAGACGATCGCCTTCTTTACCCCCTGGAGCAACACCAACGCCATCCTCTTCATGAACGGCGACTCCGTGGGCATCATGCAGCCCATCAAGAATTATTGTGGCTGGTTCGCCGCATCGGTCAAAACTCCCGAAAATGGACTCAAGGTTTACTTCAAACAGACTGTCGGTCGTAACTATGTAGGCGCAGAAGGCGTCACCATCACCGAACCGACCATCGCCAGCGAAATCTCCCTGGATTCCATCGCCAGCATTTCCGACACCATCTGGGTGCAGGGTTACAAGGCAGACGTTCCCGCCTTATTCTCCAAGTACCCCGGCGTCCTAGGAGACTGCCCCCTCAAGAAATTCCCCGTTACCGTATTTGACTGGCTTCATGGCGACAAGGGCGACGGTGACGATCCCGGCAAGAACGGCGACCCCGCCAACGGTGTCAGCGCCGACTTCGGTTCTGGCGGTTGTGGCGGATCCAACAACAACAAGGGATATATGGGAGGCATGGTCCAGAAGAATCTGGGTCCCAACGGCGTTCCCGTTCCCGCAGATCCGTTCCCTGGAGACTGCAAGATTACCACCCACCTGGCAAACTGGTTCCTGCCCGAAGTGGTGGCTACCGATGCCGCCGGCACCCAGTACACCAACATGACCTGCCGCGACATTTACATCTCTATGGACAAGGAAGGTTTCTGGCTGGCCGAAGTTTCCTCTGACAATGTTTCCGAAGGAAATGACGCCACCAAGGGCGGCATGTTCCTTGTAGACGACTTTGAATTCCTGGATGACGCCAAGACCGTCAAGAATCCCTACTTTGACCAGCTAGGCAACGGCCAGAAGCATAACTTCGGTTTCGCCGTCAAGATCCAAGCCACCTTTGAATACGTTCCCGGTCAGTACTTCGACTTCTACGGCGATGACGACGTGTGGGTCTTTATCGACAACCGCCTGGCAGTAGATATCGGTGGCCAGCACCGACAGGTTGCAGGTGCCGTAGACCTGGACACCATGGGACTTGTCGAAGGAACTACCTATGACTTCCATATTTTCTATGTGGAACGCCATACCAGTTCTTCTAATTTCCGTATGCGTACATCCATCGACCTGCAGGTGGACGCCTCCATTTTCGTAACGTCCATCCCCCTGGGTGATGAAACCAATTACAAAGTCTGGCAGGTCAATAAGAAGAACAAGCTTTCCTGCGGTTATGACGCCAACTCTACAGAAACGGATACTACAGGCGGCGCTTCCACATTCAAGCTTACCGGCGGCAATCTTTCTGAACCCCAGATTCTTGATGTGGGCTTGCATTACGAAGGCCTCAACATTACCAGCGACTCTACATTCAGCGTCAACGTAGAAGCCATCAAGGCTAACGGCGCCCTGGCTCCGGGCCACTACTTCCTGGAAATCACCCTGAAGTCCGATCCCAGCCAGACTACAAAGGTCGAAATTACCGTCCCTGCCTACGACCTCCCCAGCGTAGCATTCGCAAAGGAAGACTGGACAGTCCTCGGCACGGCCGTTTCTGGCGACACCACTCAGATCGGCGAATGGGCTTACGCCACCTACCAGGTCAACATCACCTTCTTTGAAGAATGGGCTACAGTCAATAATTATAACAGAAAGATCAACCTGTCCTTCTCTGACGTAAACATCGACATTCTTGATACCATCGGCGGAAAGAAGATTACTTCCGTCAACCTGGATTCCAACGGCAGAGCCACCTTCTACGTACACGCCAACGCCCCTGTTACCGGAGCAACACTTACCATCAAGGGCGCAGCAGCAGGTTCTTCTGCCTGGACAAAATTGAATTTTGCCGATCCGCCAATTCCGCAGATCGTTACAGCAACCATTTTTGACAGAAACGGTGACGGTCGAGCCGACAGCCTATATGCACAGTTCGACAGAAGCCTTTCTGACAAGAGCCGTCTGGATTCCATTCAGTTTGAATTTGGCGAAGCCTTTATGGCAACCGACAAGTTCAGACTCATCAACAACAATACCATCGTCCTGACCGCCGAAGATATCGATGTTGAAAAATGCACCGATGCCAAGTGTGGTTTCGGTAGCCGCCAGTTCACCGGAGGTGCAACCAATATCTACACAGGTTCCCTGAACAACTGGTTCACCTACAAGGACAATGGAAAGACAAGTCAGTTCTACAAGGAAAACGAACCCATCAGCGACGGCATGGGCCCCATTATCGTAAGTGCCGTGAAGTCCAAGAGCAACGATGGTAACCGCCACCTGGCACTGACTTTCAGCGAAGCCATCTCAGACGATTCCCGTATTCAGTTCGCCACCATGTTTGAATTTATCTGCATGCGCGGTGGCATCAACGAGAATCCCGAAACCCCGGTACTGCAATCCGGTAGCGGCAATACCATGACCCTGGTTTATAGTTCGACCACACAGGACGCCGTATTGCCCAACAATGGAGACCTGATCCGCTTTGTCCCCGGAAACGGTTCCGCAAACGAGACCATCGACCTTGTTGGCAACGCTCCCCACAAGGACAACGCCTGGGTAACCATCACTGGCGACCAGGAACTGACCAACGAAAGTCCGGGAGTCATTTCTATCGGCGATGACCCCTACGGCATCATCAAGAAGGATACCGTCACACAGAGCCTGCTGATCACCAACACTACCCAGGACGCTCAGCAGATCGGCGACTCCCTCGGTGTTCAGGGCAGCCTCATTGACTACGACATTTCCAAGATCATGTTGGAAGAAACCCAGAAGGACATCAACTCGCTGGACGCATTCATAGAATCTCAGCTGGGAAGCACCACGACCTACGATACGACATATATATGCATCAGCGAAGAAGAAGCCCTGACGCAGGTCTTTGCCGATATCAGAACCGGAGTGGTTGGCGAAAACTTCGGCTTTAGCGAAGCCACCGTCATCGCCATCATGGAAGGTACTATCAACGAAAGCAATTACCAGTCCGCCCTAACAGCAGAAGAAAAGGGCATCATAGCCAAACTGACCGAAGACAATATTGAAGCCAGCAGGGACACCCTGACCGAAATCAGTTCCATTTCGACCACCACCCAGACGGATTTGTTCAACTCGATCAGGGCAGGTCTACTTGATGAAAAATTGAAGCAGGCCGGAGTCAGCCAGACCGTCATTGACGCCATCAAGGACGGCACCCTGAACGAATACAACATCGAAGAATTCCGCAACGGTTCCAAGTCCCTGATTGCAGACGACGCCATAGAACTCTTCTACCGTACACGTTACTACAGCCAGTATGGCGAATATGTGGGCGGAACTTCCAAGTCCATCAAGTGCTCCGACAAGGAAATCTATGGCGAAGAAGGCTGCATGAAGAACAAGGGCAAGATCTTCCTGGCCTGGAACATGCGCTCCAACAACGGCCGCCTCGTGGGAACCGGTGTGTATATCGCCCGACTGGAACTGAAGATTATCGTAAACGGCAAGACCACCATGCATCAGACCCGCGACAAGCTCTGGGGCGTGCGCCGTGGAAAAGTCAACAAGCTTGGCCTAGAATTCGGGCTCTAGAAAAGAAATTAAACCTCTCTCATTAAAGGTGTCCGGCCAAATGCCGGCGCCTTTTCTTTTTTTTGCCCGCTGACCTTCATTTTTACACACTTACTAAACAAAATCAACAAATTCTTACACAGTTATTTTAAAAAAACATTGATTTTTACAAGATTTTAAATATTTTTGGAAAACTTCTTCAAATATTTGAAATTATTTCTAAACACTTCGTCTAAAAATGGGATTAGAGCAAATGGGTGTTTAGAAGGAGAAATCTATATGTGGTGTAAGAATCTCTCCAAAACAATCCTCATGGGACTCGCCTTGAGCGCATGTCTCGTTGCCGCTAGACCCGGTACCAACAACACAGACCGCCCGGGCAACGAAACTCCCGCAACAAAAACCCCGGCCAAAGTCCTCCGTTTTCTTGCCCCCTGGACCAACACCAACGCCATCGCCTACGTCAACGGAGATTCCATCGGTGTCATGACTGCCGTAGACAAATACTGCGGCTGGTACGAAACGAAAATCAGCAAACCCGATGGTGAGTTCAGCGTCTATTTCAAGCAGACCGTAGGAAACAAATTCTACAGCGCAGAAGGCGTCGTTTCTAAAGCCCCCGGCACCGAAAACGAAATCAGCCTGGACAGTCTGGCGGCCGAAGGCGACACCCTCTGGATTCGCGCCTATAAGGCAGACGCACCCGCCCTCTTTACCCAATACCCAGGCATCCTGGGAGATTGCCCCACCAGAAAACTCCCCGTCATGATGTTCGACTGGTATGACGGCAGCCGCGACAACCACAAGAAATTCAGGCCCACCACCCGCGACGAAAGCCTCTGCAACCTGGGCGACGGCGCGGACCACTGCACCGACACATTCGGCGGCGTGGGAACCAGCGCAGACTTCGGCGGCGACAACGTAAACCTCTGCTGGCCCAATTCCCCCATGTCCAAGAGGGACTACACCGAAGAAGACCGCAATCTCATTGACTACACCGCCAGTCTCGACCAGGTGCTGGAAGGCATGGTGGAACGCAAACTGGGAAAGAACGGTGTCCCCGTCCGAAATGAGAATTTTGACTGGAAAGGAAAGTGCCGTAACGCAGAACATCTGAATCAATGGTTCCTGCCTAGACCACGAAGGGGAACGCCTCTTCCTGGCATGGAACATGCGCGACAGAACCGGCAGACTGGTCGGAACCGGCGTCTACATCGGACGACTGGAATTAAGAATAGAAGTCAACGGCAAGACCATACTGAACCAGACCCGCGACAAGCTCTGGGGAGTCCGCCGAACAAGGCCGTAACTCCAGACAAAAAGAAATCCCTCCAAACCAACCAAACCAAAAGGACCGCGCGATTTATTTCGCGCGGTCTTTTTTGCGCTGACGGAACAGCAAGAAGCCAGCCATAAAAAAAGAGCCCGCGATTACAACCGCGAACTCTCTTACAGTTCCAAGAAAGTCTTACTTGTTTTCTACACAGCGAACGTTGTAGGCACGAGTATCGCCACCCACATGCTGGACTTCGTGAGGTCTATCGCCAGAATAGTTCTTGATACGATAGGAATTGTTGGTTCCGTTATCTTCGTACCAGATATATCCCTGGTCACCTTCATTTCCAAAGCTATTGCCTTCTTCAACGTTCACACGGCCGCCAATGGACCACCATTCATGTTCTACAGCATTATCCAGCGCGAGAACTTCTGCCTCGGTAGGAAGTCTCCATCCAGTGGGGCAGGCGGACAATGCTGCGGCATAGGTATAATACCTGCCATACTTGGCACACATATCAGCACCGTCCTTAGTGGGGCAGAAACTATTGGCCTTGGTTTCGTAATTCAGGTTCTGGGTCATCCAATGAACACCGGCGATAGTCTTCAAGGCGTAGGTCTTGTTGTCTCGCAGGTCAACCATCTGAGTTTCTGTTACGTTGGGCCACACTTCCGCCTCGGAAGAGACTCCAATAACGATGGTTTCCATGCTAGCGCTGGAGGTAACCGCAGCCGCTTCGCACTTTTCGCTCCAGCAGAAAACACCGCTACTAATGTAGGGGGTCTCATAATTGCTGGCAGAAGACAAATACACAGTCTTGTTGACAGTATCTGTTACGACAGAACCACTAGACTTGACTTCAGCCTGTACCCCAGAATCCTTCTTAGAAGACGATGATGCAGGAGCGTCACCCTGAGGGGCGTTAGAATCGCTGGAAATAGAGCTATCCTGCTCAGCAATTATCACATCAACGTCTGAGATGGTATCGGAACAAGCCGAAATCATGCTCACTACACCCACAAATCCCAATAATGCAGTGATCTTTTTCATAGGCTCAAATATAGTTTACAAAACCATACCTAAACAGCAAAAAGTTTTTTACTATCTTTGTGCTCACTATGACGAACGTTGAAATTTTCGACACCACTTTTGCCATGACCATCCTGGTCATTTTGGCCCTCTGCATCCCCACTGTCCTCTTGGTTGCCAACTGGCTTCTGCATCCGGGCAAAATCAAGGAAACCGCCATCAAGGGTACCTCCTATGAATGTGGTATCGCCCATGTATCCGGCACCTCCAGCGAACGCTACCCGGTCAAGTACTACATGGTGGCAATGCTGTTCCTGGTGTTCGACCTCGAAGTTGCATTCCTCTACCCCTGGACCATCCAGTTCCTGGCTGGTGGTTGGGAATTGCTCTTTGTTCTTCTCGCCTTCCTGGTGATTCTCGAAGCCGGTTACTGCTACCTCATGAAGAAGGGCGTGCTGAACTGGACTCGCATTCAGGACTAATTCCTGAATCCACAGATATTCTATCTCAAAAATGGTGGTTGCGACCTTCGGGGCGCAACCACTTTTTCATACCCGACCTTCGGGGCGCAACCACTTTTTCATATCCGACCTTCGGGGCGCAGCCGCATTTTTACTTCCGCCCTGCGGGGCCTATTTTTTGTTTAAACCTCGGGAACTAGAACGCAGACCGGATATAAACAGTCATGCCGAACTTCTCGTAGTCCACCCAGGAAATCTCACCACGGGCGTAAAGCCGTTCCTTCAAGTTAAGGGCCAGCATCCCTCCAAACCCAACAGCCTGATGCCACCGATTCCGTAGAAGTTCGCCAAAGTGGTCACCCACCTTGGCCCCTTCAAAAAAGATATCACCGGCCAGGCGCCAACCTAAATATTTACGAAGTTCCGCCTGTAAAATCAGACTCTGGTTATCGCGAAAAAACAAGCTCTCTACACCGCGAAAGCGTTTCGTTCCATCAGGGCCAGATAGCATGTCAAAGGGAACATCCCCGCTAGCCCTTTGCCAGAGGGCTGCCGTCGCCACGGAGATATTCCAGAACAAGGGCGTGTACCCACGGAGGTCCAGATCCTGAACACCGAAGTCATAATCCCCTAGCCAGTCGCTGTAGAACATCTGCTGCCAGCGAACAAGGAAACCGCTCCGGGTCCAGTTCAAATTGTCGCGGGTGTCGTAACTAAGAATATAGCCGCCCCCATTCCGCCAACCATTATGCAAATCCGGTAAGTCCATATCGGCACAGCGATCCTTGGTGCAGTCATTAAAATCGGTAGACGACCTTTCTGCAATAACCTTCACACCATAATTGAACGACCGGGGCAACCCTATGGAAGACTTCAATTCCGTAGAAAAATGCAGACGTTCTCGATCGAAGCCGATGTACTTGTCGAAGTCCACATCGTTCCCCATGCCGAAGTAACTGCCTACCCAGTTCTGATACCTGAAGTCTACGATACCGCTAATCCTGTCGTGGTACAGATAGAAATAGGGAACCATCAGAAACTGGAACTGCTTTCGGGTAGAACCGTATGCCGTAATATCGATTTCCTGGACCTTACCACCAGGTTCGTTGGGCTTAAAGAACAGAAGCGCCATGGCACCATACTGCAGTTTGGTTTCTTCCGAATAACCTAATATGGGAAGGGCAGAAAATCGCTGAAAATGATCCTCATCATTCTCTAAAGCGAAGGCGGCTGGACCAATACCGCACACCGCAAGGGCCACAACGCTCATAATCTTGCGCAGTAGCTTGCAGTTCTTTTGCGGCACCTTCGGACTCATGGTTCACAATATATATATTAGTGCCGTTATGAACCATATTGCAATTTTTATTGATGCAGAGAACCTGACCAACTGGGTAAGAAACAATGGCGTGCAGTCCTTAATGGACGAACTGCTGCCCCTGGGGCAAATCGTTGTGCGTAAGGCTTACGGCAAGTGGTCTAGCCCCCAGCTGATGCCTCTGCAATCCGCATTGAACGAAAACGGTTTCGAGCTTGTCCACACCTTCCATCCTGTCAGCGGAAAGAATTCCACCGACATCAAGATGACCGTAGACACCATGGAAGTGGCCCTGGATTCCCAGGTGCAGTGGATCGTGCTGGCCACCGGCGATTCCGACTTTTCGCCCCTGTTCCGCAAACTCCGCGAACAAGGCAAGGAAGTCATCGGCGTCGGTCCCAAGTCCCCTCTAAGCGAGTGCGTCAAGAATTCCTGTTCCCGCTACGTTTACACCGACGACGCCACGGCCGCCCCCGTGGACGAAGATGAAGAAGAAAACGCCAAGGACAGAAGCAGCCTTATCGTGTCCGAAAAGATCGACTCCATGGAAATGCTCCGCGACATCCTGCAGAAGGAAGACGGCCCGCTGCCCCTTGCCGCCGTCAAGCCGAAAATGCTGGGCATCGACAACGCCTTCAACGAAAAGCGTCTGGGATTCAAGAACTTCATGGACTTCGTCAAGTCGGCAGACTTCGTACAAATCAACGACATCGGCGGCGGATCCTTCACCGTATCTCTCGCCGAGCAGAAAGTCTCTGTGGAAGAAGACGCCCAGATGGTTCTGGCCAAGGCACTCAAGCGCAAGGGCTGGGACATCTTCCCCAAGAACATGCTTAAGAAAATCTACGTGGCCGCCTGCGACCTGAGCTCCTTCGTTCCCATGAGCAAGCAAATGCTGGTAGAAGAAATCGTCGCCATGAACATCCCCGGCACCACAAGCAGTTACATCAACCGCGCCCTGGGAACATTCTTCAAGGCAAAGCTGGTAACCGTCTCCACCAGCGACGATGGAGACAAGCTTTGGACGCTGACCGAAAACAATCAGTACTGGAAGGAAATCGACAAGGCCATGCTGGACCGCCTCCACGTAAGCCTCAAGGAGACCAAGCAGAAGGTTCCCAAGAAGGACGTCATTGCCATGCTTTACGGAAAGTACGCCGAAGGCGAAGCAGAAAAACTCGTTTAGTTTATACTTATTGATATAGATAAATTAAACGTAAATAATTTCCGCATACCTATAAAAAAAGAAGGACTCGCTTTCGCGAGTCCTTTCTTATTGCAGTTCCTAATGTCTAAGCCTTAGTCAACCAGACGAGACGGCATCAGGAGGAAGCTATAGTTCAGGTCTTCACCGACCGGTTCGATAATGCAGGCGCCAAGAGGGCTGTTCATCTTGAGGATAACTTCTTCGCTCTTGCACATGCCGAGGATTTCGGAGAAGTAACGACCGTCAAAGCCCATGCTGAAGTTGCCTTCGCCATTGTGAGTAATGGCCAGTGCTTCGCGGCATTCGCCACCAACATCCGGGTCAGTTGCAGAAAGTTCCATGACGTTGCCGTTCATGTGCAGACGGATCTGGTGAGTGCGGGGATTAGCCATGGGGAGAATGCTCTTGACCTTACCCTGAAGTTCGGCGCAGTTGGCCTGCACGGTACGTTCAAAGTTCTGGGGGATCACATTGCGGTAGTTAGGATACGGTCCTTCGTACAGCTTGGAAATGATCTGGGTAGAACCGGTGCTGAACAGCACATGGGTTTCGGTAGTGCGAATTTCGATGATATCTTCGCTCTTGGCAATGCGCAGGATCTGCTGCAGAACCTTGGGCTGGATGATAATGCCGCTAGCGAGAGTAGCGCCTTCCTGGTCGATGCTTGCACGGCCCATGCGGTGACCGTCGGTAGCGACCATGGAAACCTTGCCATTGTCAGCTTCGAAGAACACGCCATTCAGGTTCATGCGGACAGAATCGTTGGAAGTTGCAAAAGCGGTCTTTTCGACGAGGAATGCAAGTTCGCTTGCAGCGAAGTTCAGGCTGTCGCCTTCCACTTCCGGGAACGGAGGGAAGTCACCAGCGTCAAAACCCATGATAGAAGCCTGACCGCGTTCGCTCCACTTGATGCGAGCCAGATAATCCTGGACATCGATGCTGATGGTTTCGATAGCGGGATCGCTAAGAGCCTTGATCAAGTCAGAGAACTTGCGGGCGTTGATCACGACTTCGCCATCACGTTCGCCGTTCACTTCCAGCTTGGTCCTGACACCAAGGTTCAAGTCGGTTGCGCAAATTTCCAGGATGTTTCCTTCGAGACGAAGAGAATAGTTGTTCAGAATCTGAAGAGTAGACTTGTTGGGAATTGCGGTAATGGCAGTCTGCAGAGCTTCCTGCAGGTCGGACTTCTTAATATCGAACTTCATCTTAGCCTCTCTGGATTAGCATGGTGCCAACAAAGAAGATTACGGCGAGAGCTCCAAGTACAGCAATAATCTTGGGGTCCAGTGCGTTCTTCTTGTTCGGGGTGAACTTCTTGACTTCTTGTTTAGCGTGTCTACGATCGCGACGACTCATGGTATTTCTCCAAATTTTATACGGATAAAAAACTAATTTTTTTACAGACATTGGAAATCATCTTATGAGTAAAATTCCTTTAAATAAGCTTAAAAATTCGGCTATGAACTTCGCCTCTACCGCACTTTTGCGGGTAGAACTGGCAGCCGAGGAATCTAGGCTCAAAAACCGCTTCCAGGCACTGGGTCAGAAACTTCACGGAGCCGTCCGTGACGACCTTCTTTCCGCCATCAAGGACGACCCGTCCGTGGTAGAAATACTCGGCGCCATCGAAGAACATAAGCGCAAAATCAATTCCTTGCGGGAGCGTATCGACGGTGAAAAAACTTGAAATCCATGTATTCCCCAGCAAGACCACCTCGGGTAAGAGCTACAGCGTATCCCTCCTAGGGGCCATACTCTCTGTATTGAGCGTTTGTGCCGCCGTGGCAGGCTTTATCATGTTCTCTCCCGTCCGCATTATGGATAACATAACAAGCGGAAACGTAACGAATGTCTATCGCCAGAATGCAGCTATCGAAAAGGAACTGGTAGCCGTCCGCGCCTCCGTAGACTCTTCCATCCTCAAGGCCGAAGAAACAAGGCTTCTCCGCGACAGCACCCTGAAAATGGGAGGTCTGGGATTCACCCTGGAAACCACCAGCGACGAAGAACGCGCCGCCCGCAAGCGCAAGAGCCTGATGGAACTGGAAACCACTTTCCGCAAATTGCTGAACGCCCTGGAAAACGATTCCGCCCTGGCCGCCAAGCTGCCCGTACTTCACCCCATGAAGGGTGAACACGCCGTCAAGAAACGCTTTGAAATGGCCTACGATCCCTTTACCGACAGACAACTGCCCCATCGCGGCATCGACTACGTGGCCGTCGAAGGGGACACCGTCTATGCGACAGGTGCAGGTGCCGTCATGGAAGTCCGCAACCATCGCGGTTTTGGCCTGTCCATGAAAATCGAGCATGTGAAGGGCGTCCGTTCCTTCTACGCCCACCTAGGGAAATCCCTTGTCCCCCAGGGAAGCTTTGTAAAACGCGGTCAACCCATCGCCCTCATCGGCGAAAGCGGTCGCGAAACGAGCCTCGGCCTGCACTACGAAATCCGACTGTCGGGCAACTCCATCAACCCCGAAAGTTTCTTCATCACCAAATAGGTGGACAGGAACGAGGTCAATATGGCAAATTCCGCTTTTGAACAGAACATCATCGCCATGGTATGGGACTGCGACAAGACGCTCATCAGCTCTTACATGCAGGAACCCCTATTCCGTCATTTCAACGTTGACGGCGCCAAGTTCTGGCAAGAAGTGAACGCCCTAAAAAGCCACTACGCCGCCCAGGGAATTTCCGTCAATTCCGACACCAGCTACCTGAACCACATCTTGACCTATGTGAAGGCGGGGCTGTTCAAGGGACTTTCCAACAAGATGCTCCGTAGCTTCGGCAAGGAACTTGCCTTTTACCCGGGCCTTCCCGATTTTTTCGGCGAAATCAAGAAGCTGATTGAAGAAGATCCGAAATACAAGGCCTTCGACATCCGTCTGGAACATTACGTGGTCAGTACCGGTTTTGCCGAAACGATCCGTGGCAGCGCCATCGCCCCCTTTGTAGATGGAATTTTTGGATGTGAATTCATCGAAGAAGTACTGCAACCCGGTTTTCTGGATGCAAAGGACGCAGCAGGGAACGTCCCTAACGCAAACGAAGTATCCGCAAACGAAATTTCCCAGATCGCCAGCGCCCTGGACAACACTTCCAAGACCCGCTACATCTTCGAAATCAACAAGGGCAGCAACAAGTACCCCGAAACCATCGACGTCAACTCCTCTATCGCACGAGAAGTGCGCCGCGTTCCCTTCCAGAACATGGTATACATCGCCGACGGTCCCAGTGACGTTCCCGCCTTCAGCATCCTGAACAACAATGGCGGAAGCACCTTTGCCGTTTACCCCAAGGGCGACGTAAAGGGCATGCGCCAGGTGGACGCACTCCGCCGCGATGGCCGTGTGCAGATGTACGGCGAAGCGGACTACAGTGAAGCAACGACTTCATGGCTGTGGCTTACGGAAAAGGCCCGCGCCATTGCCGACAAGATCGTGGCTACCAAGCAGGCTGCCATCAAGAATAGCGCCGGCGCCCCGCCCACCCATCTTCAATAAAAAAAGCGGGCTCAGTCCCGCCTTTCTTACATCATCCAGATTTGCTGTTCCGCCAACAGGGCAATGGCCATAGGCAACATGCCGTTTGTCGCAAACTTGTCCTTGACCTTCCTGCGGAACATGTTGACCGTAAAAAGCAAGGCCGCCACAAGAACGATGACAGATACGTAGGACGCCTTCTCATCGTAAAACTGGCAGACGACACCAAGATAGACGTCAAGACAGATTCCCAGAACAGCCTTCCCCATCAGGAAAAAGGCGACTCCAAGATGGAACTTCTTCTTCTTGGCCATGGTAAAACGCCGGGCGATCTTGTACCCGATACCAAAGCAAAAAAACGGAAGGATATCCATGGTAAAGGTGATTCCGCATTCGGTAACATCAAACGAACCATCAAGAATTTTATGGGCGACGTCCTGCACTCTCGAAACAACGAATACGGCCATGAGAGAAATCCAGAAAAGCTTGCGGATGAAAAGCTTTACCGGCGATTCCCTATTTGCAGAATCTTCCCTTGCCGCCTTGACGGGCTTTACCTTTACTTTCTTTTTTTTGTTAGACTTGTTCGTCTGAATTTCCGCCTCTAACTCATGGATCCGTTCCATTACGATCTTGACTCGTTCGTCAGAGGAATCCTTCTTGACGACACCCAAAACTTCGTACAGTTCACCCAACGGCAAATTGTGAATCTTGCCGGCATAATCTTTTAGGTAAAGTTCGTCTTTTAAGTTGATCTGGTCAGACATAGATTTTTCTTCTTCCTGGAGACGAAAGATATTAAAATCTAGAAGACGAGAATCCCGATCTCACTCAGAAAACGGTTCAAGCAGAAGAGACCGAAGCCTAGAAGGAAAATCTGGATGATGATGAACGGTATGGGGTGCTCCCTGAAATGGTAATCACTGCCCTGGTGAGAAATGTTGCCGCGGACAATATTGCTGATAAACCAGGCGAAGAAAATGATGGTGAGGAGCAGGGCCATGCAGGGCAATCTACTAAATTATTGGCTTAGTTGGAGCCGAATAGTTCATCGTACTCTTTGTTGGTGTAGATGATGCCGTCCTTTTCCTTGTAACGGTATGCGGGGAGGGAATCGCCGTTGTCGCACTTGAAAATGGGATCGTAACGGCTCGGTGTATTGCAGACGATGGGAACGATGCCGTACAGAGGGGCGTTTTCATCAGTGGATGCGTAGCTTTTGGAGGCGTTTTCGCATGGAGACGGAACGTATACGGTGCTGTCCTTGCAGTGTACCGAGGGATCGGAATAGAGCACGTAGGGATATTCGCTATTGACGCTGGAAGAGGATTCTCCCATGCCGGAGGAAGACTCTGCGCAGTTACCTTCGGTGCAGTCACCGGTTATGCTGCTGGAGCTGATGTCATAAGTGGGGGCGACGCCGTAGAGTGCGATGACAGCACCACCGCCACATTCTTCATTTTGCTCGTTTGTACAGATGTTTTCGCCACCTTGGATGTATTCCGCCTCGGTGCCGCTATCGTTACAGCCGGCCCAAAAACTTGCCGCAATGCCTAAGGTGATTTTTCCCCAATGTTTCCTGATGGACATAGAGCCTCCTGGTTTCCCAAATTCCTTACGGTTAGAATATAGACTTTGGCGAAACTTTTTTGATGCGCTGGCTGAAAAATATGTTGTACAATTTGTCAACGGTTGGGGGCGTTGCGGGGGCGTGCCCCCGCAGAGGGGGTAGCAAAAGACCTTAAAAAGGGCTTGTGCGAGGGGGAGGCTTCCCCCGCATAAAAATCATATTATATATTTATGGTCCCCAGGTCTCGCGTTGGCAGGCAGTCGGTACTTTCCGTCAAGAAGCGCGCGGGGCTCGGACAGGGCCCATACTTTTGGACCGGTCTTGGGGCCAAAATCTATTATCGTGTCTATCAAGTTTTGTCGAACTTTTAGGAGTTTTAATGGCAAATAAGTGTAAGCGCGGGATTTTGATTAGCAAGACGCCTTATGAAAAGCGTATCGCTATCATGGAAGACGGTGAACTCGTCGAATTGGTAGTGGAAGGCGTTTCTTCTAATCGAGTTCTGGGCAATATTTATAAGGGCGTGGTCCAGAAGGTGCTTCCGGCACTGAAGGCTGCGTTCATTGACATCGGCCTGGAGAAGGCCGGCTTCCTCCATCAGGAAGACGCCGTCGATCGCAACGAACTGCTTCGTCGCGAATACGGTGACGATGATGACGAAGGCGGTTCCTCCAAGGAAGTGCCTATTGATGAAATCCTCCACGAAGGCCAGGAAATCATGGTCCAGGTGGTTAAGGAACCCATCAGCACCAAGGGTGCCCGTCTGACCACCCATCTCAGCTTTGCCGGCCGTTTCCTGGTCTGCATGCCGGGTACCAACTTTATCGGTGTGTCCAAGCGTGAACGTGATCCGGCCAAGCGCCGCGAATTCAAGAAGGTGGTCCGCCGCCTGAAGGGTCGCGATGTGGGCTATATCGTACGTACCAACGGCTTGAACGAATCCGAATTCGAAATCAACAAGCAGATGCGTGAACTGGAAAGCAAGTGGGAACAGACGAAGTACAACTTCGAAAACCAGCCTGCCGAAACCTGCATCTACGAAGAATCTGATTCCATCGAACAGACCGTCCGCGAATACTTTGGCGATAACACCGACTACGTGTATATCGACAACCGCGACGAATACTTCGCCCTCCGCGACTACCTGAAGGTTCTGTCTCCGGACAAGCTGGACAAGGTGAAGCTGTGGAGCAGCAACGAAAGCCTGTTCGAATACTTCAAGATCGAAAACGACTATGCACGCTCTCTCCAGCGCCAGGTCCCGCTGCCCCGCGGTGGCAACCTGGTCATCGAGCAGACCGAAGCACTGGTGTCCATCGACGTGAATACCGGTCCCAAGGTCCACGGCAAGGACCAGGGTAAGATTATCCTGGAAACCAACATCGATGCTTGCCACGAAATTGCAAAGCAGCTCCGTCTCCGCGACGTGGGCGGCCTGATCATTATCGACTTCATCGATATGGAAACCGAAGCCGACAATGAGACCGTCTACCAGGAATTCCGCAAGGCAATCCGTCGCGACAAGGCTCCCATCACCCCCGCCCCCATTAGCCAGTTCGGCCTGATGGAAGTGACCCGTAAGCGCGTCCGCGTGAACCTGATGACCGAAAAGACTCAGGTATGCCCGGTCTGCTGCGGTGGTGGCCGTATCGCTACCCTGGAAAGCACTCTCGGCATGATTGACCGTTGGATGGCTCGCGCCAAGGCCAAGGGCAAGCTCCGCGAAGTGACCCTGGTGGTCAGCCCCTTCGTTATCGACGTGATGTGCAAGGACCTGAACCGCATGTACAACTATCTGGAGTACAAGCACGGCATGAAGATCAACCTGGTGGAAGACGAACATGCCCACATCAACCAGTTCTGGATGTACGACAAGAACAACGAAGATATTACAGACCTGTACAACTTCGCTTAATTTGTCTAAAACAATCTAACGAAATAGAAAGGGCCTCGGATTCATCCGAGGTCCTTTTTAACGTACCCGCCAGGAGCCTGTTTTGTCGGAACCCTCGCGGTAAACAACACCCATTTGCTGCAATTTAGACATTTCCCGTTCTACAGTTCTCGACGAAACTTTCAACTTCTTGGCAATCTGCTCAACAGTCAGCGTTTTTTCTCGCAAATAATCCAAAATTTTGTTCTGTCGGATAGAAAGTTCCACACTTGCGGCATCATCACCCTTTTCTTTAAGGGATTCTGCAATGTTTTTAAGCAAATCCAGGATTCCCTGCAAAAGGAACTCCACAAAGGGGCCCGCCTCGCCTGCCTTTATGGCCTTCACAAAGGCAAAATAGTAGCGACGCTGCTGATCTTCGTCCCAATGTTCCCGGGACAGGTTCGAAAGAACGGGACTCAGCTTCTTCAGGAGCAACGATTGCCAGAGCAATCCCATGCGGCCATTGCCATCCTTGAAGGGGCGGATGTAATCCAGGGCGTAATGGAAAATGCAGGCCCTGATCAGCAGGTGGTCCTCGCTTTTCTGGAGCCACTGGAAAAGTTCCTGCATCATGTAAGGCACTTCGCTTGCAGGGGGCGCCAGGTGGATACACATCTTGCCGTTGAAAACGCAGCCGTTCCCCGTCCTGAAAGATCCCCCGTCAGGCTGGTTCGCCCCCGCCAAGTCGGCATGGGCCCGCAAAAAATCCGACAGCGAAAACACGTCGTAATCCCCCTGAAAGGGTTCATCGCAGAGGTCTCTACCGACGCCGCAGTCAAAGCCGCGATGCCCCTGACGGCCTTCCAGCCAGGCCTCGCATCGGGTCGCCAAAACGGAAATCTCGATAGCCAGATTCACAATCTCCATGCTCAACTTTAAGGACGGACGATACATAATTTACCCCGACATATACATAGACAAATACAACGTCATATAGACCGACAGGAATAATATACATCACTTGATATTGCTAGTCAAGAGGGGAATGAGCGGTGAGGCATGAGATATGAGGGATGAGATACGAAAAAGAAAAACCCGCGTTGTCGCAGAAGGACATCGCGGATTTTTCAAAAATCAAGATACTGGTTTCAGATATGAGACTTCGCTATTCGCTCATATCTTGTATCTGATATCTAAACTAGACCTGTGCCAGAGCCTGTTCCAAGTCGGCGATGATATCGTTCACGTTTTCGATACCCACGCTGAAGCGGATCAGGTCAGGTGCAACGCCTGCTTCGATGAGCTGTTCATCGGAAAGCTGACGGTGGGTGTGGCTTGCGGGGTGCAGCACGCAGCTACGGGCGTCGGCCACATGGGTCACGATGCAGATCAGCTTCAGGGCATCCATGAACTGGATGGACTTGTCGCGGCCACCCTTGATACCGAAGGTGAGCACGCCGCAGGGCAGGCCGCCCTTGAACTGCTTCTGGGCCAGGGCGTAGGAAGCATTGTCTTCGAGGCCGGCGTAATCCACCCAAGCGACCTTCGGATGGTTCTTCAGGTACTTGGCGCAGGCCAGAGCGTTTTCGCAGTGACGGGGCATACGGAGGAACAGAGTTTCCAGGCCCACATTCAGGAGGAAAGCATTCTGGGGAGACTGGATGGAACCCAGGTCGCGCATGAGCTGCACGGTAGCCTTGGTGATGTAGCAGAGCTTGCCGAAGGACTTGGTGTAAGTCAGGCCGTGGTAAGACGGATCCGGTTCGGTGAGGCCCTTGAACTTGTCGTGCTGGGCTTCCCAGTCGAAGTTACCGCTGTCAACCACAACACCACCCACAGCCATGGCATGACCGTCCATGTACTTGGTGGTAGAGTGGGTCACGATGTCTGCGCCGAATTCGAAGGGGCGGCAGAGAATCGGGGTGGGGAAAGTGTTGTCGATGATCAGAGGCACGCCGTGCTTGTGAGCCAAGTTGGCGAAGCGCTGCAGGTCAAGAATCTTGCCGGCGGGGTTAGCCACAGTTTCACCGAAGACGCACTTGGTGTTGGGGCGGAAAGCCTTCTCGATTTCTTCGTCGGAAGCGTCCTGGTCGATGAAGGTGCATTCGATGCCCAGCTTCTTCATGGTAACGCTGAAGAGGTTGCTGGTACCGCCGTAGATTGCGGAAGTAGAAATGAAGTGGTCACCGGCTTCGCAGATGTTGAACACGGCGTAGAAGTTTGCAGCCTGACCGGAAGAGGTGAGCATGGCACCTACGCCACCTTCCAGCTGAGCGATCTTGCTTGCAACAGCGTCGTTGGTGGGGTTCTGGAGACGGGTGTAGAAGTAGCCGGATTCCTTCAGGTCGAACAAGTCAGCCATCTGGGCGGAAGTGTCGTACTTGAAAGTGGTGCTCTGGTAGATGGGGAGCACGCGGGGTTCGCCCTTCTTGGGGGTCCAACCGGCCTGAACACACAATGTTTCGAGATTTGCCATATTTTCCTCTTTATGTTAAATGCACTAATCGCTTCGGCCACCTGCCGTGCAATCTGATGCACGCGGGGTTAAACCGCAGATTGATGCTCCAAATATAGCTAGTTCCTATAGCCAACACAATATAAACACCCGCCATATAAAACAATCCTGCAAGATCTTCCCCCCTGCTATAAGGTTTTAATTATAAGCAGCAATAAATAAAAACTATAACATTCAACATTCTCTTTTAAATTTGCGTTTCCCGTATGCTTATCAAACCAAAAACAGAATTTCTATCTTTGAAGTCATGATTTGGCACCTACTCGCAATCGTCACCATGATTTTCTGGGGCACCAGCTTCGTCAGCACCAAGGTTCTGATCGAGCACGGCTTTTCCCCCATCCAGATTTTCTTTATACGATTTGCGACAACCTACCTGATGCTTTTGATCGCCAACCACAAGAAGTTCTTTTCCGACTGCTGGAAAGATGAGCTCAAATTTTTATTGGGAGGTTTTACCGGCTGCACCACTTACTTCTGGGCAGAAAACACCGCACTGTCGCTTTCACCAAGCAGCAACGTGTCGCTGATCGTGTGTACCAACCCCCTGATGATCATGATCGTTGGCGGCCTGCTCTACAAGGCGGAGCGTCTGAACCGGCGCCAGATTTTTGGAAGTATCGTCACCTTCCTGGGTGCCGCGCTGGTGGTTCTGAACGGGAAATTCATCCTGAAGCTTTCACCTGTCGGCGACCTGTTGGCATTCGGTGCCGCCGTGTCCTGGGTATTCTACGCCTTCAGCACCCAGAAGACCCGCGAAAAGTACAGCACCAGTTTCGCCATTCGAAAGATTTTCTTTTACGGGGTACTTACGTCCCTGCCGCTGATGATTCTTGACTGCATAGGAATCCCGGGTTCAACCCTATTCGGGCAAACTCACAACATCCCATGGGAGGCGTTCCGGGAACCCGTGGTCATCGGAAACTTTTTATGTCTCTGCATTTTCAGCAACCTGTTCGGCTACCTGATATGGAACAAGGTGATGATGAAACTGGGGACGGTTCTCGCCAGCAACTACATTTTCGCCATTCCCCTCATTACCATGATCACGGCGGTCATTACCATCGGGGAATACATTTCTCCCGTGGCAATCGCAGGGGCGGTCGCCATTATAACTGGGATGATTTTAGCGGAATATAAACGCTAACCTTCCAGGAACTTCTTGAGAGCGGGAATCAAGCGCTCGCCATCCCGCAGGCCCATCTTGTAAAGTTCCTTCAGCTTTTCGGTATCCTTTTCGATACGGCTGATCTGGAACGGTTCGCTGGGGCGGAACACAAAGGACTTGCCTTCACCTTCCCACTGCTTTAAGGTGGCCAGCGCCTGGTTGTAGCGGATATGGCGAGTAGCAGCCGCGGCAACGAACTTCGGATACTTGCGGTACATCAGCTTGAACAGCGGGATCATGGAATTGGGCTTCTTGACATAACCTTCCTGTTGAGTCAAGATGACCACCTGCTTCTTGAAACCCTTGCTATCCATGAACTGGAAGGGGATGCTGTCGGCAATGCCGCCATCCAGAAGTTTTTTACCGCGGAGTTCCACAATCTTACTGACCAGCGGCAAGGATGCCGAAGCGCGAACACATTCAAGACCGTCGCCCTTGTCCACATCCTGGGTCAGAAGGTATTCGCCTTCGCCCGTTTCCAGGTTCGTGCAGACAGAATAAAAATCGGAAATATGGGCATTCTCTTCGAACTTGGCATAGTCAAAGATGTCAATCTCGCGGGGAATGGTAACGTAGCAGAACTCTCTCGGGAAAAAGTCTTCGCCCTTCAACAGATACTTGAAACCGCTATACCGCGGATCCTTGGAATGGACCGTATCGATGCGCATATTGCGTTCGCGCTGTTCCGACAGAAAACTGCAGATATGGGTGGCGCCGGCAGAGGTTCCTGCATAACCGCCAAACTTAATCCCGTGATCCAACAGAATATCCAACACGCCGCCAGAATAGGCGCCACGCATGCCGCCACCTTCAAGAACCAGAGCTACATCCTTAAACATTGCCATATAATCGTTCCTTCAGTATGTTAAAACACCAAGTTGCTTTCCAGCCAGGCATAATCCTTGGGATGGTCTACGAACTTTTCGGGATTCAGCTTATGCTTCGCAAAAAATTCTTCGCGGGTCATCCATACAAAATCGTCCACTTCGCCAGGCTGGGGAACAAGGCTAGCGGCCTCTTCATCAGACAGGACAATCTTGTAGGTGTCGTAATATTCATTGTCCAGATAGGAGCCACCGTTCAGCACGCTCTCATGTCCAGACTCGAAAAGGTACTCCAGTTCTTCGGCGGTTTTCGTAACGCCCAACTCTTCCCGCAATTCACGGACAGCGGCATTACAGCTACTATCGCCCGCAGAAATATGGCCTGCGCAACTGGTATCCAGAAGCCCCGGATTGTTTTCCTTTACAGCGGCGCGCAGCTGAAACAGAATACGGCCGCTCTTGTCAAAAGCCCAGATATGCACCGTTCTGTGCCAAAGGCCCTTCTCGTGTACTTCAGTACGGCCACGGGAATAGCCAGCGAAAGTTCCATCCGGATTCAACACATCAATCTGTTCTTCAGTCATTTTATTACCTCATCATGCCCGATGATCCTTGGCAAAATCCGTAAGGACTTTCAAGAAGTTACGATATTCGGCCATCAGCGCGTCATGATGCATCTGCACATAGTCAAAATGCCCATCCTTGCAGGCAAATTCCATGGCCTTGGCACGGCTCGAAAATTCCACTGCGCCAATAGTCAAGGAAGTACTCTTCAGGGAGTGAACGCAAATTCTATAGGATTCGAAATCGCCATCCTTCAAGGACGCATTCAATTCAGATTCCTTATTGGTCTTCACAAATTCGGTCAGCATTTCGCGATAGAACGTTTCATCATTCATGCAATAGCCTAGACCGATTTCTACATCCACAAAACCCGTTGCAGAAAGATCCACCAGATCCTTGGAAATATTCAAAGCCTTTCCATATCTTGGAGACTTTTCTTCCGGCTGAGTTTTTTCCTTATTTGCAAGAGGCACAGAAACTACAGGAGTCTGATACAGGTCATCCAACGACTTGGGTTCCGCAACAGGCTTAGGCTGGTCAACCATCACGAGAAGGTCAGACGGCAGATAGTCCAGCAAGACACCCAGCAAATCCGCTTCGCGAATCGGCTTTGACAGATAATCAGAGAATCCCGCCTGCAAATACAGATCGCGGGCATGCTTATCGGCATTGGCGGTCAGCATGATTACAGGCGTACTCTCGTTCGGATGTCCAGAAAGGGTATGCATCAGCGAAACCGTTTCCATACCATCCATTACAGGCATCATATGGTCAAGGAATATGACATCGTAATGTTTGCGCTTGATTTTTTCCAGAGCTTCCATTCCGTTGAGTGCAGTATCGATCTGCACCTGCGTATCCTTCAAGAGGCCACTCATCACACGAAGATTCATGGGAACGTCATCAACCACCAGGATATTGGCGTGAGGAGCCCTAAAGCGGTTACGGGAAATATCAACCGTCACTGCCTTGTTGCAACGTTCATTAAAATCACCAATAGGTTCGCTACGCTTCACAATCTGCGGAATCGCCACGATAAACGTAGAACCCTTTCCATATTCACTTTCCACCTGGATGTCGCCACCCATCAAGTCAACAAGACGCTTAGTCAGATTCAAGCCAAGGCCCGTTCCTTCGATATTGCGGTTACGCTTTTCTTCTAGGCGCTGGAACGTCGCAAACAACTTGTCGACATCCTCATTGCGAATTCCAATACCAGTATCCTGAACGGCAATCACCAAATTGATGGTACGGAGATCCGGAGAACCCAACTGCGAACCCATATTGTTCCGTTCGTAAGACACTCTCAAGATTACGCTTCCACTGGGAGTATACTTGACCGCATTCGACAACAGGTTATTGATAATCTGACGCACACGGACTTCATCACCCATCAAGCCCGATGGCATGGACTTATCCACTTCTACACGAAGATCCAACGACTTTTCGTTGGCGCGCATAGACACCATGTTACGGCATTCATTGAGCACAGAGAACAAGTCATATTCAACAGGAACGATTTCCATGCGGCCCGATTCAATTTTGGAAATATCCAGGATGTCGTTAATAATCGAAAGCAGCGTATGGCCCGCACTCTGAATATTTAGGGCATATTCCTTCAAGGTCGGATCCTTGCATTCCTTCAGCAACATTGTATCCATACCCAGAATTCCGTTAATCGGAGTACGAATTTCATGGCTCATGTTAGCCAGGAACTGACTCTTGGCCAGGCTTGCCTTTTCTGCCAGGACCTTCGCTTCTCTCAAGGTCACATTTTCTTCCGCCTTACGTTCCGACACAAATATGAAGCCAAAGCCGATAAGGAACAAGAGCAGCAAAATTCCGAAAACCCAGAAAATCAGGAGGGTAATATCTTCAACACCCTTTGCGGCAACCGATTCGGGAACCATGCCAACAAGAGAAAGACCAGGTTGCTTCAAGTCCGCCATAAAGAAGAAGTAACCCTTTCCGCCCACATCTTCGCGTACGGCTGCGGCAATAGAAACATTCAGAAGTTTTTTCAGCTGAACGCGAATGGGATCAAAGTTTCCGTTCTGCCAAATCGGATTTTCAGAAAGCGGGTTATTGGCCGAACCCACAATCACCTGATCATCGGCATTACGAATCGAAGAATAGCATTCCCCATCATAACAGCGATTGTCGAAATAGCGAAGAACTTCAGACTCGCTATAGATTTTATAAAGGACATAACGAACGTTTCTACCATGGTATATGGGAACGCTAAAAAGGAAGCCCTTGCCCTCGCTATAGCTGACAGCCTCATTCCCTCGAAATGACTGGGCGATGCTTGAAAAATCGGCAGGCGAAACCGTTACTGACGTATCACCCACAATAAGCTTTCCCTTTAGATTCAACACTCCATAGGAAATCCCATTTTCCTTTCGGTAGCTTTCCAGGATTACGGACATTCTTGAACTATCCTTTTCCATTTCCCTAGAAATTCCCGACAGGAATTCAAGCTGGACGCTCACCCGTTCATCCACGAGTTCAGCCATGATGGCAGCCTGCTTTGATACCTGGCTTGAAACATATCCATAAAAAAGGCTATCCAGTCTAAAACGCAGCAAACCGGCCACAAGACACAGGACAGAGGCAAACGCCACCATCCAAAGGATCATCCTCAATCGAATACTAGTCTTCATAAATGACCACCCCCTTCACAAACCAATCCATACTATCACGTAAAATTTGATCGCTGACAATTTCATCCTTGGCACAACGCCTTTTCTTCTTATTGTCATAAATCGGACCGGAAAAAACATCCATCCCACTTTTCATCTGGAGAACAGTCTCGTTCAAGACGTTCTTGACAGAATCACTTACGAGAGAAGAATAAAAAGACAACCCTACTGCATCAGTTTCTATGCCAATCCAATAATTAGACAGACTTTGCTTTTTCTGAAAGTAATCCTGGATGATGGACTTGTAGACAATTTCCCAATTCGTCGAGACAGATGTCAGCACATTAGGCGAATAGGAAGAAGAGTCCAAATTATAACCGATGGACATCACGCCCATCACTTCGGCTTCCTTCAGAACCCAATCCTGATTTTGATGATATGCCACCAGGTCAACGCCTGCACCATTCACCAGACGATTCACATTATCCTTTTCAATATCCTCATCATCCCAGGCACCTGTCCACGAAACAAAAATCTTTGCTTCGGGATTTACCTTGGCAACGCCCAGCGCAAAGGCATTTATTCCACGATTCACTTCATTATTATTCATGGCTGCCACATAGCCAATCTTGTTGTTCTTCGTAGACAGGCCGGCAACAATTCCGGAAAGGAACCTGGCCTGATAAACTCTCGCAAAATAAACCTTGTAATTTTCTTCATCCGACATGGACAGGTAAGAGAAGAACATCACCTTGGGATATTTACGTATAGTTGACAGGACTTCCTGCGGATAATTGTAGCTGCCAAGAATAACCATCTTTGCGCCAGCCTCAACAAGGCTATCAATTGCAGCTGCACAAAGTCCCGAGTTCTCACGAGCATTTTCAACCAGCAAAACTTTTACGCCCAAATTTTCGGCGGCTTCCGCAATACCCTTGTAATGAATGCCGTTCCAGCCCAATTCATTCACGCGGCCGGGCATAATGACTCCTATCACTGATTCAGGAGTCTCCTTTTCGCTACCAAAAGACAAAATCGACGAAATAATGACCGTTGTCAGGATGATGCAGACAAGGGGAATTGTCCATAACAATTTATTCATTCACCACCCCTTTCACATACCAGTCAAAATGTTCAAGCATATCCACATCGGTCATGCTTTCACCATCATTTACGCGAACATCTCCATGGTTATCTTCAATGGGGCCATAAAAGACATCGTAGGCGCCAGATTTCAAACGTTCGAATTCTACGTCAACGATTTTCCTTGCGGAATCCGGAACAAGAGCCGTCATTGGAGCCAGGCCAATAATATCGCTATCAACACCAAGCCAGGCATGATCGCCAACAAACTTGTCCTGCAAGATAGCCATGATCTTGGGAGAGTAATAATTCTCCCAGCGCCATACCGGGGCTGTCATAAACGTTCTCGGGAAACGGTTTCCATTATCCAGGTTATATCCAATCATCCGAATATTCCGATGCTCTGCAATATCGTAAGGGCTCAGGGCATCCACATGGACCGTCAACACGTCTATATTATGCTTATTAATCAAGTCATTAGTCGCATCCGCAGCCAAGGCAGAGTCTTCCCAGGAACGACTCCAACCCACAAAAACCTTCGCTTCGGGGTTCACTTTGGCGACTCCCAGCGCAAAGGCGTTTATTCCACGATTCACTTCAGAAATATCAAATGCAGCCACATAACCAATTTCGTTCGTCTTCGTAGTAAGACCTGCCACGATTCCCGACAAATAACGCATCTGGTAAATTCGTCCAAAGAAAGTAGATACGTTAGATTTATAATCGATACCTGACGCATGTATAAATTTGACTTCAGGATATTTCTCGGCCATCCGCATTACAGTTTTTCCAAACCCGAAGGAATTGGCCACAACAATACGAGCTCCTTTTTTTATGGCAGATTCCATAATGCGTTCCGTCAGGGAATCCTCGGACACATTCTCATAATAGAGCACTTCCAGATTAAGCCTGTCAGCAACTTTCTCCATGGCCTCATAATGAGATTCGCTCCAGCTGTGATCATTTCGCGAGCCGTTCATGATTACGGCCACCTTCGTACGATGGAGAGTCACATTGGTCTCAACTTTCTTATCCTGCATCATCAAAATGCCGATGGCAATGATCATCAGGATACTTCCAAATACAAAGCCTACCATTCTCATTTTGCGTTCAATCCTTCACGAATCTTTCGAAGAACATTGGCATATGAAGCAATCAGTTCAACATGCCTCTTACGCACATAGTCAATCTTACCTTCCTTGCAAGCCATCTCGATCGACTTGGCATCTCGTGACAATTCCTCGGCACCAATTGTGCGGGCAGTACCTCCAAGGGCATGAACCAGAATCTGATAATTCATCCATTCACCAGAATCGTATGCACGTTCCAATTCCTTCCGCTTGTCATCCAGCAGGAATTCAGAAAGCATTTCCCTAAAGAATTCCTCGTCATTAATGCAGTTTTCCAGTCCAAGTTTAACATCCAGGACATCTTCAAAAACAGACAGGCGCTCATTGGGACTTTGAGGAGTAACCATATCCAATTCCAGGTCGCCAACAAGTTCACGCTTTTTCTTCTTTTCAGATTCGCTAGAAGCCACCTGATAGAATCCGTTCACCTTGTCATAAGTGGCCAGTAGAGCCGACGTTTCTTCTTCCAGGTTCTTAGCGGACATCTCTTCATAGGGAGACATATTCAAGTCTTCTCGGGTAAGAACCAAATGCTTGGGCAAATACCACTTCAAGGCACGAAGCAAATCTTCTTCCATAAGCGGCTTAGGAATATAATCGGCAATGCCCACACTCAAATAGGATTCCTTATCTACAGGAACAGGGCCTGCAATCATAATGACCACAGGAGTGTCCTTGCACAAGTTGACAGAGAGGCGCTTCATCCTTTCAAAGGTTTCTCGGCCGTCCATCATAGGCATCATATTGTCAAGCAAAATCAGATCATAATGTCTTACCTGGACCATATCCAGACACTGAGACCCATTTAATGCCGTATCGATTTGAACGCGGGTTTCCTTCAGCAAACCACGAATCACCTTCAGATTCAATTCTGCATCGTCGACCGCCAATATGCGGGCAGCAGGAGCAAACAACATTTCTGAGCCCAGCGATTCCTTTTCAGAACCGTTCTTATAGCGAGTCGCAAAATCGCCCATAGGTTCAACATTCAACACGAGCTGCGGAATCGAAACCATATATGTAGCGCCCTCACCAAAACGGCTCTTCACGATAATTTCGCCACCACACATGGAAATCAGTTTTTTTGTCAGGCTAAGACTAAATCGAGTTCCGGCAGGTTTCGGTTCATTCATCATCTGGAACAATCCGAGAATGGAATCCGTATTTTCGTCGCGGATTCCCACGCCCGAATCCTTTACCGTAATTTTCAGATTGATGCATTCATCCAGACGTTGTTCACCCTGATTGGGAATCACATCATAACTGATAATCAGACGAACTTCACCTAATTCCGTATACAAGATGGCATTGGTCAGAAGGTTCACAATAATCTGGCGATTTCTAATCGCTAACGCATAATGTTGAACTTTTTCAAAAGATACTCATTTGGTGTTAGGTAGTCAAGCCTTTTTCTTGGTCTATTGTTCA